>NZ_PIZH01000035.1 GCF_002835825.1 Methanoregula sp.
CATTCATGGCGACCAGCGGAACGAAACTCCAGCCGGAGGACATCGACCGCGTTGTCTCCAACATGAAGGCATGGAAACCCGACTTCTGTATCGTGGTCTCCCCCAACGGCGTCCTCCCCGGCCCCACGGGTGCCCGCGAGGAACTCGCAAAGGCCGGCATCCCGTGCATCGTCATTACCGACGACGTCACGACCAAGAAGGAATGGGAAGGCATCAAGACGAGCTCGTTCGGCTACATCATCATGAAGGCCGACTCGATGATCGGTGCCCGCCGCGAATTCCTCGACCCCGTCGAGATGGCAGACTTCAACGGCAACCTCGTCAAGGTTCTCGCCATGACCGGTGCATTCCGCAAGCTCCAGGTTGCAGTTGACAAGGTCATCGACCAGGTCAAGGCCGGTAAGAAGGGTGCAGAACTCGAGCTCCCCAAGATCGTCATGACCACTGACAAGGCAGTTGAGGGTGAGTTCACCAACAACTATGCTCTCGCAAAGGCACGCGCCGCCCACGAGATCGCCATGGCAGTTGCAGGCCAGAACGTCAAGGGCTGCTTCATGACCAAGGAATGGGAGAAGTACATTCCGATCGTTGCAAGCGCCCACGAGATGATGAAGGTCGCAGCCAACCTCTGTGACGAGGCCCGCGAGATCGAGAAGGCAGGCGACACGGTTCTCCGCCAGGCACACAAGAAGGATGGCGTGCTTGTCAGGAAGAACAAGCTCGTTGCAAAATTCGACTAATCCTTTTTCTTTTTTTGGTTCCGGTACAGTTCTCCCATCTCTTCCGGGAGTGTCATGATAACCGGTTCGAAGTGCATTCGTTCCATAAAAGCAGAGTCACTCATCGATGACGGATTGGGATTGATCCGGGAGATAAGCGAACAGAATGCATGGAAACCGCTTTTCGGACCTGCCCTGTCGAAAAAGATTGACATATTGAAGGCATTGGTCCCAAGGTTCCGGTAGAATTCAAGAATCTCCACGATTCCGGCTGCCAGGGTATCGATATACGGGATAGCTTCCTCAAGAGTTGCACCAGGAAGAATCCCCCGGACTTCCCGTTCCCCGCAGGGTACAGCATGAGCAGCCCAGACAATGTCGTCACCGAAAAGATACCGCCCCGATGTTTTATCCCCATCTGTCACATTCTTCCAGTAATCCTTTCCCGTGATCTGATGGAACGTATTGCCAGCGTACAGGTACCGCTCGATAATCCGGGCGGGCCGGGTATCGCAGAGCCCCTGCATGTGGGGATGAATCATGCTCGCACCGGCAGAAGGGAGGTAATTCATATTAATGCTGGGATAGCCCACGTACTTCGTCAGCGCTTCAATCTGTCCCGACAATGCATCGGCAATCTGCTGCCTGCTGAATTTCTCAACCTGATGTGCTTTTGTTATTACTGTTACGATGTGCCCCCGGCCAAAAGGAAACATATTGGGAAAGGTGACGCTCTCGTTACGGATAATCCGTGTCCCATCGGGAAACAGGGGTGTCACGGAAAAAACCCGTTCGTGACAAAACGGGCAGTCGCCATTATCTTCAGGACTCACAGCAGGATGGATAACATGACGTTTCGAGCGATCCGGACTGATCCTGCATCTGAAGCCGGTATATGTCTCTTCCCGGAACTGGACAACGCCGTTCTGAGTCTCCACATCCGTGACAGAAAACATATCGTTCATACTACTCTTTCCAGCTGTACACCATAGTCATTTGCACACGCTTCCGCCACGATAAAAAATCACAAAAAAGAAAAAAGGGTTTTTCTGCCAGGGCGCCATCGCCGCTTTCGGTTATATGGGGGCAGTTATTGTGCTCTGTCCTTATACAACGTACTTGCCGAGCAGGCGGATGGAGTTGGTCATGTCGGGACCGAGGGGTGAACCGAAGATGATCTGCGTGACGCCTGCCTTGGTGAGGTCTTCGCACTTCTGCTTGACCATCTCAGGGGTGCCTGCAATGGTGAAGGCATCGATCTCTTTGTCTCCGACGAGTTCCCCAACGCTCTTGAAGTCGAACTTTGCAAGTGCTGCCTTGATCTTGGCAACATTGGCGAGATCGAGTCCGTGGCGGGTGAGGAGGGGCTCAGGTGAGCCGGCTGCAATGAATGCTGCAACGATCTTTGCTGCATTGCGTGCCTTCTTCTCGCTCTGGTCGATGGACATGGCGGTGTATGCGCCAACATCGAAGTTCTTCTTGCCGACAGAGTCGCAGGCTGCCTTGATGATCGGGATTGCCGCGGCAAAGTCCTTGGGGTTGGATGCGTTGATGAGTGCACCGTCACCGATCTTACCGGCGAGCTCGAGGACCTTGGGGCCCTGTGCACCGATGTAGACCGGGATTCCCTTCTTGCCGGGGAGGGTGACACCGGTCAGCTTTGCACCGTCGTAGTCGAAGAACTTCATGCCGGACTTGTTTACCTGTTCACCGGCAGTCAGCTTGCGGATCTGGACAACTGCTTCCTCGAGGCGGCCGACCGGCTTATCGGGGCTGATTGCAAGCTTCGGCAGCGTGGAGAGGTCCCCGGGTCCGATACCAAGGACTGCACGGCCATCGGAGATCTCGTTGAGCGTGCAGGCAAAGGATGCCATCGCCGCGGGGGTGTCGGTGAAAGCGTTCATGATACCCGGGCCCATCTTCAGGGTCGTGGTCTCCTTCGCAATGGCAGCGAGGGTGGGGTAGCAGTGACGGTTGTTGTAGTGGTTGGTGATCCATGCAAAATCGATGTCTTTTGATTCAGCAAGTTTACAGAAGTTAACAACTTGCTTTACATTGACATTACCAGGTACGAATTCAATTCCATATGTCAAGGTATGTTCACCTCATTTGAGTATTACCGTACACGCATTTAAATAAATTATGATTTTACGTTGACAGGAACCGGCTATCCACCCGCAAAAACCGCAATCTGGCGTTTATTCCAGTTTTCTGGCCACTTTTTCCGGTAAAACGGGTGTGATCGCATCAGGCTATCCCGGATCAGGCGCCATTTGGGGGATTTTTGAGTTTAACGGACGGTCATTGCAGCGTCATGTATCTTTACTAGGAGACCCAACCAGAATCATTGTCGTAATTTATATGCAACAAAGACGTATTTCCCCGGGAACAGATATTCTCCGGAAGAGCGGAGCCCTGCGGGACAATCTGTCTGCTTATTTATCGTGGATCATCAGAGAAAACGGTATTTAGTCTATGCGAATAGTTGCACTGGGACTTGGAGGGGCAGGATGCAGGATTGTGGACAGCCTGTATGCTATCGACAGAAAGAGCAGCAGGGTCGCCTGTGTCGAAGGACTTGTTGCAGATGTTGACGAAGCCACCTTGCAACAGCTCCTTGCACTCCCGGATTCACAGAAACTGTATTATCCCCCGTTTGATCCCATGAATCCGGATGTCCCCGCAGAGGGAGGGGCAACTGCCACCATTGATATTAACGAGATCATCTCACGGATCCAGAATTTTGAGACCGGTGAGAACGATGCGGTTCTCCTCTGTTGCGGGCTCGGGGGGCAGATGACGGATATTGTCCCGCATGTTATTGCCGGGCTCCGGTCCACCCTGGTTGAACCGATCTTCGGCCTTGTCACCCTCCCCTGCCTTGCCGAAGGCGAGAGGACGTCCGCAAAAGCCGCCGATGACATCGATATCCTCTCGTCCCTTCTGGATGGAATGATCGTTTTTGACAACGAGACGTGGTACAAAAAGACACGCCCCATCGCACAGGCACGGCTCGAAAAAAAGAAGGAGAAAGGTCTTGCCCAGATGCTGGGGATCGGTAAGCAGGAACCCGAACTCTCCCCAGAGATGATGACATACCATCTCCTCAACGAAGCCATCGTCAGGAGGATCAGCCTGATCTTAAAAGCCGGGGAATTCAGGGCTGACGGGGGCATCGATCTCGCCGAGGTTGTGCTGGATTCCGGAGAGGTACTCAACACCATGAAAGACGGCGGATTCGTAACAATCGGGTATGCCGTGGAGCATCTTCCGAATAATCCCCTTGCCTTCCTTTCCCAGTTCAGGCCATCAGGTCCGTTCAACGAAGAGGGGAAAAAACGGGCATCGCGGATTGTCGAACTGGCCAAACAGGCAATCTACCATGAGGTCTCAACACCCTGCGATATGACGAGCGCGCACAAGGCTCTCGTCCTCATTGCCGGCCCCTCGCACGAGCTCTCGATGCAGGGATTCATGACCGTGAGGAAATGGATTGACCGGAGCATCCGCGGCCTTGAAACACGCTCCGGGGATTACCCGGTCATGAACACAAAGAACGTTGCTATCATTGTCATGCTCTCGGGCCTCGAGAATATTCCCCGCATCAATGAACTCAGGGAGATCCGCGAACAGCTCAGGGCCGGTCCGTCACGGAGAGCGGCACCGGAACGTGGGTTGGAGGGGATATCACGCGTCCAGGAAAATGCCGGAACACTCCGGGATGAGATGATTGTCCTGCCAAAAGAGATGCAACGTGTTCCGGACAACCCAGAGGCCGGGCGTGTTCACGCTCCTGAACCCGAAAAGACCCCCCCCTCCAGACCAAGAGTCGATGCCGCCACGGAAGATATCCTGCAACCAAGGCAGCCACCGCCAGTCAGACCCATGGCCCCGCGACCCTCTACCCTTCAGCAGGTCCCGCTGGAAAAGCCAAGGAGAGATCATGCCGGATCCGCACCTGTCCGGGAACCGGCGTGGCCAACACAACCCCACAAGGCTCCTGCACCAGGACAGGAGATCCCATCAGGAAAAATCGTAACCCAACAAGCATTATCCCCCGAAGGCACAGCGGAACAGGCCGCACATGTCCGAAAAGAAGCACCTGTTCCCCCTTCGCATGAAAACGCCCGCCAGCGGATTGAACGGGAATTGCAACGACAGCGCATGATGGCACTTTCAGGGACACCGGTGAAGAAAGAAAGCGGTGCCGCACCATCCCCACCGGAGCCATCCGCCGCAGTCCGGACAAAACGTGTTGTCATCACCCAGACTCCTCCCCCACAAACACATGAACCGGCATCCCGCGCGCCAAATGAGGGGATTCTCGAAGCCAGTGTAAAAAAGACTGTCATTATCCGTAAACGGACTCCTGCACCCGAGAACCATGAACCGCCCGACAGGACGGGGTCACGGAAAGTAATCCCTGCTACTCCGGAACAAGGGGCACCGCTGAACGAGCCGCTGGAGCCCGTGCAGGTCCCCCCTGAAAAGGATGAACCGGTGATGATAAAAGAGCAGGAATTCCGGGCAAAAGACACCGTTTTCCAGGGGAAAATTGTCACCGACACCTCCGTTCCCAAAGCACGGGATGGTTCACTCATTCATACGAGCCTGAAACCGAAAAAGCCAGCCCCGGAGGAGGAGGACGCCCCTGCGGAACGGCACCAGGGGAAAAAGGGAAAAAAACCTGACGATCTTTCCTGGATCTGAATCAGTTTTTATCAAGGATTTTCGAAAACCGGATATTGCCGGCACCGATCTCGGTCTTTATCGGGATGTCGTGTTCGACCGTGTTCCCGATGTAATTCAGTCCGCTGAATGCAACGATCGAGAGCCGGTAGGGATTCTGGGGCAGGTTGAATACCTGGTTCCCCATCGTTACCGGGAAGATAAACCCGCAGGAATTCATCTGGCGAATCGTCTCTTCAGCCCGGGATCGTGCTGCACAGGGAATTTCGCGGACATTGGCAAGGGCAATTCCACTCTTCGATCGCGCAAATGATGAGATGGAGGTCAGGTGAGCGGAAATAAACAGTTCAAGGGGATCAATTGTGGTTCCCCGGTAGGCTATAAGGTCCCTGAACTCCCGGGGGACCCCGTTCTCGATCTCGAGCCTCCCGCCATATGCCATCCTGACCGGTATTCCCTGGCGCTGAAAGACACCATCCATCGATATGCTGCAGATGGTCATGAACCCGGTATGGTTATGGGGAATCCGCGGATCCTGGTCAATGATCCGGTAAGAGTTGAAGAAACCGCATCCCGCCTGGATCACTTCATCGAATGCCGTGATGACCTTCTCTGCCAGCTCATCGGGGACAAATGAGAGATTGTACGCAACATCGCCAGTCCCGGCAGCCGGATCGAATGTACTGCGGTAGGCAAGGCGCTCCAGCTTCGATATGATAAACCCGATACGGTCCTCGACAAGGGCGTTGTCCGTCTCCTCCAGGCCGAGGGGGGTTAAGATCCTTCCCTGGTTTCCGACCTTCTCGGTAAAGCCCATGGTGTCAAGATAACTCAGGTAATACTGGACGGCGCGGTCACTTAAGACAAAACCCCTCTCCGACATCAGCTCGGAGAGGCGTTTTGCACCCATCGGGTCGCGATGCTCCTTTAAGATACGGAGGATCTCAACGTATTTTCTCTCGGTCCGGATCATAATCACTTCGCCCCGACTGCGCCGACACTGTCCTGGTACCGGCCGGTATACCCGTTGCCGCTTCCCTTCACCTCGTGAAGAATCAGCTGGACAATCCTGTCGTTCTTGCGTACAACAAGATCATCCCCAATGTTCGTCAGGCACAGGGTGAGATGCCCGCGGAATCCGGGATCAACATACCCGGCTCCGAGCAATACCCCCTTCCGGCCAAACGAAGACCGGCACATGAGTGTCCCGGCAAGATCGGTGGGAAGTTCAACCCATTCCAGCGTGGGGACAAGCGTGCACTTCCCCGCTTCAAGGGTGATATCACTGGCTGAACGGAGATCGTACGATGCAGGTTGCTGGCATTCGGAAAGATAGGGATTGATCACGAGTTTTCCGACAGCAGGGTTTTGTTCCATGCGACGGGCAATCTCGGTCGATGAGAGAATCATTGGAGTAGTTTATCGGCAGAAAATACTTAATATCTTTTGATGTAAAGAAGATGAGAAGGATCCATGGGGTAGAGGATATCCTCTTGGGCTTCGAACCCAAGGACGCGGGTTCGATTCCCGCTGGGTCCGTTCCTGCTTTTCTCACAATTACAAAAGATACTCGTCAGTCGGGGATCTACCGGATTGGACAAGGTCCTGAATACAATTGATGGAATGGTGAAAAGAGAATTAAATCTCGTCTCTCCGCCGGATATGCGGTCCGCCTGAACGTCTTCCCAGTGCCCTGATGATCGCAAAGAGGACGAGGATCGCAAGTGCCCCCAGTCCTATCATGCCAAGAAGGCCCCAGTCAATGCTCTTTCCGATAACAACAGTCACAGCAGCAGTAGCATTCCCCGAAATAACCTGCTTCGTTACGGATTGCGGGACGTACCCTTCCTTCGTTACGGAAATATTCACATCGGTATTGAAGGGAATGCTGGTAACGAACTGCCCGTTGTTATCCGTCATTCCAGCACTTGCTCCATCCACCAGGACCGATGCACCCGGAAGCGCCTTGTTGTCATTATCCTGGACAGTGACCGTCAGCGCAGAGTTCGCCAGCGGGAGGGTGAAGGTGTAATCCCTGCTGCTGCTGGAGATCGTTACGATGCTGCTCTGGGGCGTGTAGCCAGTCTTCCGGACCTCGATAGAATAATCACCGGACACGAGAGTTGAAGAACTCATCCGCCCGTATTCGTTGGTCGTTCCCGCAAGTGTCCCGTCAACATAGACATCTGCACCTTCCATGGGTTTTTTGGACTCATCTGTTACATATATAAAAGCGCCAAGGGGTGCTTTCGATATTGAGGCATAATAGATGGCATCAGTCTCGCTGATGACACGGGACTCCATGTAGGATTTATACCCGTCTTTTGAGATCTCGATGGTGTAGGTCTTTTCCCGGGTAATGGGCGTTATCAGGATACCGCGTTCATCGGTTTTCCCCGCCAGCACAGTATTAAGACGTATCTCGGCAGCGGGAACGGCCTTTCCGGTATCTTTGTCAGTGACAACAAACGAGAAACTGTTCCCGGAAAGCAGTTTGTATTGCACTTCCTGGTCAACAGCTCCCATGATAATTGTCCCGCTCCGGGACTCGTAATTGGGGGCCGAGATATCAATGGAATAAATGGTTGCACCGGTAACGGCAAAGGTGGCAGTCCCGCTGTTGTCGGTCAGCTTTGTCAGCGTCACATTCTCTGCAGTAAGGTTTACCTGGGCACCGGAGATCGGATTCAGCGTATCGGAATCGAACAGGGTGCTCCTGAACGTGAGCGTCTTACGGCTGAGGTTTACCAGCAGTGCTGTGGTGTTTTTACTGACCTTCTGGCTCCAGTCATTGTACCCGCTCATCGAGATCCGGATTTCCTGATCATTTAACCCGGAATGGGTGAGCAGCACCTGGCCAAGGGAGTTTGTCCGTGCGTAGTTGGCACTGTTGACATATATGGTTGCATGCGAGAGAGTGACATTATCAATGCTGTCCTGCACCGTGATCAGCAGGCTGGTCGTTGCCTGTGCCGAACTGCAGAGAAGCAGGAGAAGCAGGATGGCAAAAAGGAAACGAGGTCGGGGATACATGATAAATATCGCGACCTGCTCGTATATCAGGACATCGGTCTATATCTCCGAATAAGACGACGGAACACGGTCCAGCAGCATACCCTCAACAAGGACCGGCATGAGGCGACGGCCTTCTTCGATTGCCTTCTGCAACCTCCAGTTCCGGTCCGCATACAGGGTGAAGAGCGGTTCACCGGCTTTCACGAGCTTTCCTTTCTTCGCGTGAAGGAGGATCCCCGCGCCCCGGTCCTGCGGGGCCCCTGCGGTCCGTGCAAGAGTGATGAGCGAGCGGTTGTTCATCTCGATCACGTACCCGGATGCCGGAGCACGGACCACGAACTGGTGTTCCCCGGGGGCAATATCCGATGACTTGACATTCGGGTCGCCTCCCTGGATCTCGATGATCCTTTTCATCTTCTCGAGCGCTTTACCACTGGAGAGAAGGTCCTGAGCCATGGCCATACCCCCGCCCCGTGGCGCCTTACCGGCCATCTCCAATGCGATCCCGGCGATGGATATGCTCTTCTGGATAAAGGAATTCGGCTCCTGAGAGCCCTCAAGGACACGCAGCGCTTCGATGACCTCCAGTTTCGGACCGACGCTGTGCCCGACAGGGGTGTCGCCATACGTGAGGGCACACTCCACTTTCATTCCCAGTCGTTCGCCAAGCTCGATGAATTCGCGGGCAAGTTTACGCCCTTCCTGCATATTTGGAACCTTGGTATTCTGGCCGACCGGAATGTCGATGACGACAAGGTTAGCACCAACTGCAAACTTCTTCGCCATCACGCTTGCCAGCATCTGGCCCCGTGCATCGATCTTGAATGGGTATTCCTGGATGATGATCCGGTCATCTGCCGGGGCGATATTCGTTGCCCCGCCCCAGACAATGCATCCCCCGATCTTGTCAGTCATCTGCTGGACCTCGCTTGCAGTGAACTCAACAAACGCCAGTGCTTCCATGAGGTCTGCCGTCCCACCGGCACCGGTGATGGCACGCGAACTCGTCTTGGGGATCTTGAGGCCGCTTGCCGCAATAATGGGGACTACAAGAAATGTGATCTTGTTGCCGGGCACCCCTCCGATAGAGTGCTTGTCGACAATGGGACGGGAGGCAAACTTGATCTGTTCGCCCGTCTCCACCATTGCACGGGTGAGATGCTCGACCTCGTCCATGTCGAGCGGATTAATATAGGATGCTGTTATGTAAGCAGTCAGTTCTGCAGCAGAGATATCGTCGTGGACAACGTCTTTGATAATCGTCAGGGTCTCTTCTTTCGTGAGCTTGCCCCCGTCCATCTTCTTCTTGATATAGTCAAGTGATTCAGGCCGGCCGGCCTCGCGGATCTCGATCTCCTCCCCATCCTCAAGCCGGAGGCGCTCATTGGTGATGCGGTAGATTCCAAGAGTCCCCTGCTGGGCGATCGTAGATGTGATCTCGACAAATGCTGTTGCCGACAACCCGTTCTTCGGGTTGATAACCTGGACCCGGTCGCCATTCATCACGCCCATGCCCCGGGCATCCAGCCGGTTCAGGAGCACCCCCCGTGCTGCAATATCAATGTTCTTTACAACCAGTTTCAAACTGCTCGCACCTCCCAATTCGGGATCTTATGATAACAAACGAATCGGCAGTATCAGATGTATGTTGACTCTTCGGGGTTTAAAAAGGTGTCACACAA
>NZ_PIZH01000728.1 GCF_002835825.1 Methanoregula sp.
TCCGTTGCCTGCAGGGGGGAACGATAGTGGGAGAGGAGGAGGAAGTACCGGAGCACGTCCGGCTTCCACACCTTCAGGGCATCCCGGATGGTGATGAAGTTGCCAAGCGACTTGGACATTTTCTCGCCATTCACGGTCAGGAAGCCGGTGTGCATCCAGTACCGCACCATCGGGTGCTTTCCTTCCAAGGACTCCATCTGGGCGATCTCGGCCTCGTGGTGGGGGAAGATCAGGTCCAGGCCCCCGCCGTGGATGTCGTACTGCTGGCCGAAGTACTTCTCCGAGATAGCGGTATCCTCGATATGCCAGCCCGGCCGGCCCCGGCCCCATGGGGAGTCCCAGGTGTACTCGCCGTACTCCCCGAGCTTCCAGAGGGCGAAGTCGAGCGGGTTATGCTTGGAGTCGTCGGTCACGCGGCTCTTCCGCTTCGCCCGCTCCTGGCCCGAGAGCTCCCCGTTGCGTTCGAAGGTGTCCACGTTGAAGTACACGCCATTCTCCGTAACGTACGCCACACCGCGTTCGATCAAACGGCGGATCTGGTCAACGATCTCGGGGATGTGCGTTGTGGCACGGGCATAGTAACTCACGGCATTGATCCCGAGCGCCTGCATGTCGCGGAGGTAATCACGTTCGAATTTCCGTGCCAGCTCGCTCTGGGAGACGCCCTCCTCCTTTGCCCGGTTGATGATCTTGTCGTCAACGTCCGTGATGTTCTGGAGGTAGAAGACCTCTTTTCCGGTGGAGCGGAGAAACTTTGCCAGTACGTCGAAGACCACGTAGGTCCGGGCGTGCCCGATGTGCGAGTAGTCGTACACCGTGGGACCGCAGACAAACAGGTACACGCGGTCCGGGTGAAGGGTCACGAGCGGTTCTGTTGTCCTTGTGAGCGTACTGTACAATTGCATGGAAATCATCTCCCGGTAGGAGAGCGCCGGCGGGTGGAGTCGAACCCCCAGACATCCGCTTTGCAGGCGGAGGCATTAACCGTTCTGCCACGCCGGCTCTTCTGTTCATTTTTGCATGCCGGGTCCGGCACAAAAACTATTTTTGGGGGAGAGATTGCCCCCCGGATCATACAATGG
>NZ_PIZH01000729.1 GCF_002835825.1 Methanoregula sp.
GGTGTACGAGGACGCCCCCGAGGCATTCATCCATTCCTGGCAGTCAGAGGAAGAGGGCCTGCGGGAACGCATCAGGAGGGCAAAAGAACTGCTCCCCCGGGTCATGGTACCGGATGACATGCTCACGATGATTGCGCAGATCTGCCTCGACATGGCGGTCGATGGCCACCGTGCGGATATCGTCATGCTCAGGACGGCAGCCACCATCGCGGCCTTCCATTGCAGGACTGATGTGACGGAAGAGGATGTCCGTGAAGCAGCCGAACTCGTCCTCTCCCACCGGATGCATCGCCAGCCTTTCTCTGAACAGCAGATGGACAAGGATAAGATGGAGCAGTCCATCCAGAAATCGCAGCAGGAGAAGAAGCAGCCCGAGCAGGAGCAGCAGACCCCGGAGAACCAGAAGCCGAAGGAGAACACGATGCCGGATGGTTCCACGACAACGATGTTTGCCGAAGGGGATCCCTTCAAGGTTAACCAGAAGCCGCTCGCAACACCCCGCCGCATCGATTCGTTCCGGCGGGACGGAAGCGGGAGGAGGAGCGTGACCGAGTCGCGGGACGGTAAATATGTCCGGAGCCGGATTCCCGAGACCATCGGCCCGGACATTGCTCTCGATGCCACGATCCGCGCAGCAGCCCCCCACCAGAAAGACCGGGAAGGGTCACTCGCCGTGAAGATTGAGTCATCGGATCTTCGGGAGAAAGTCCGCGAGAGGAAGATGGGAAATACCGTCCTCTTCGTTGTCGATGCCAGCGGCAGTATGGGTGCCCAGCAGCGGATGACCGCGGTAAAGGGGGCCATCCTCTCGCTCCTCATCGATGCTTACCAGAAACGGGACCGGGTCGGCCTTGTCGTCTTCCGGGGGAAAAACGCCGAGATCCTCCTCCCCCCGACTTCGAGCGTTGAACTGGCACGGAAATGCATGCAGCAGCTTCCCGTGGGGGGCAAGACACCGCTGGCCCACGGCCTCTCCAAGGCGCTGGAGGTTATCAAACGCGAGAAGATGATCAACCGCCACACCATCCCTCGGCTCATCCTCATCTCGGACGGAAAAGCGAATGTGAGCCTGGGATCAGGA
>NZ_PIZH01000730.1 GCF_002835825.1 Methanoregula sp.
CAGGTTCACCCCCACCATGCCCGGCAGCGGGGAGCCGGGGATCACGCTCCTCCTGGAGGACACGACCCAGCGGCGCCGGGCCGAGCGGGCCATGCAGCAGCGGGACCGCCTGCTCCATACCATCTTCCAGATCCCGTCCATCCCCCGGTTCTTCATCGACCGGAACCACAAGGTCGTCTTCTGGGACCGCGCGCTCGAGATCATGACCGGCATAAAGAGCGAGGAGATCGTCGGGACGGACCAGCACTGGCGCTGTTTCTATAACGAGAGGCGGCCCTGCCTTGCCGACCTCCTCGTGGATGGGGATGTTGCCCAAATCCCGGATCTCTATGGCCCGGCCTGCACGACATCCCCAACAACGGACCGGGTCTATGAGTTTACGGCCTTCTTCCCGCATGCCGGCAACAGCGGAAGGTGGCTGCATGTCACCGCCTCGGTCATCCGCGACATGGCGGGCAACCTCACGGGCGCAATGGAGACCCTCGAGGACGTGACCGAGAAGAAGCAGCGCGAGTTCGTGGTGGAAGCCTGACGCCGGGCAAAGGTTACCGATCTTCCGCCGCACGGTTGTGCACCGGCTCTCACACTTCAGCGGCGGCCTCTCGTTTTATCGCCACGACGCCGCCCGGCTCCCTGCGCATCGGGCAGACTTTGATGCTGTCGAGGTCACCCATCACAAAGGCAAACCGTTCCCGGATGGATTTTGGGAGATCCGACTCGGGGATGAGGTAAAATCCGAGGCTGCCGTAAAAGTCCACGGGCTCGGTCTTTGAATGTATATACAGGGCCTCGTTCCTGCCGCACTTCCCGGTTAGGAGGATCATGACCGGGCGGGCAAACCCTTTGAGCCTGTACTCGTCAAGGACACAGACGGCGTCAACCCTGAGGCCGTCTTCATGGCGGGAACAGCGCGCGACCCCGATGATCCGGGCGCCGGTGAAGACTGCAAAGAGCCGGTCG
>NZ_PIZH01000731.1 GCF_002835825.1 Methanoregula sp.
GCTCGGGCGGTGTGTGGAAGGAGGAGCAGGCGGCACACTGCGTGCTCCGGACGCATACGACGAGCCTCTCCATCCAGCACCTTGCACAGAACACCAGACCCCCGGTCAAGGCGTTTGCCGTTGGCAGGGTGTACCGGCGCGAGACGATCGACACAACGCACCTGGCCGAATTCGAGCAGCTCGAAGGGATCGTGATGGATGAGAACGTCTCGTTTGCCAACCTTCTTGGGATCCTTCGCGAGTTCTACAACCGCATGGGATTTGAGAGCGTGCGGTTCAAACCTTCCTTCTATCCCTACACCGAGCCGAGCCTGGACGCCGAGGTCTACGTGGATGGGATCGGCTGGATCGAGATGGGCGGCGCCGGAGTCTTCCGTGAGGAAGTCACTGCGCCTCTTGGCATACAATATCCCGTCCTTGCCTGGGGTCTTGGCGTGAGCCGGATTGCGATGCTACGGCTTGGGTTAAAGGACCTGCGCCTCCTCCACAAGAGCGATGTCGCCTTCCTCCGCGAGACGCCGTCGTACCGGCAGATGAAGGGAGGGATCTGACCATGGCAGTCATCACCCTCCCCTACAAGTATCTCGAGCGACTCGCCCGGACCGACCGGAAGACGATCATCGAGAAAGTCCCCCTGATTGGTTCGGATATCGAGCGGATCGAGGAGGACCACGTGGATGTGGAGTTCTTCCCCGACCGGCCGGACCTCTTCAGTCCCGAGGGAGTAGCCCGTGCCATGCGGGGGTATCTCGGTATCGAGACCGGCCTGTCGGAATACCCGGTCAAACCTTCGGGAATCCGGTTTACCCTCGATCCCCAGCTTGCAGCCATCCGCCCGGTGCTTGGTGCCGCGGTCATCCGCGGCGTAAAGTTCGATGATGAATCGATCCAGAGCATCATGTCCCTGCAGGAGTCCCTTCACTGGGCAGTAGGCCGGGGCCGGAGCAAGGTTGCCATCGGCATCCACGACATGGATACGGTAAAACCGCCGTTCCATTACCTTGCCTCCCCAAGGAGCCGGGGTTTTGTCCCGCTCGACTTCACCGAGAAGATGACCATGGACGAGATCCTCGAGAAG
>NZ_PIZH01000732.1 GCF_002835825.1 Methanoregula sp.
ACTTCTTCCGCCTCTCGGCATTCAAAGACTTCCTCCTCCCGTACCTTGAGACGGTGCGGGGGACGAGCAATGCGAAAAACTACGCGATCGGGTGGATAAGGGACGGGCTCCATGACTGGTGCATCACCCGCACGCTCGAGTGGGGCGTGAAGTTCCCCTCCCGCGACGATCTTGTCGTGTACGTCTGGGTCGATGCTCCGATCGGCTACATCGCGTTCACCGAGGAATGGGCAAAGGCGAATAATAAGGACTGGAAGCGGTACTGGTGCGGGGAGAACCGCGTCACGCATTTCATCGGCGGCGACATCATCTACCACCACTCCATCTTCTGGCCGGCGCTGCTGAAAGGGGCCGGTTACGGCGTGCCGCACGCGGTCGTTGCAAGCGGGATGCTCAAAGTCGACGACCATAAATTCTCGAAGTCCCGGGGGTACGTGGTCTGGACCAACGACGATTATCTCAACAAGGGTCTCCCCGCCGACTACCTCCGCTACTACCTGCTCGCCTACACGAGCCACACAAAGGAACTGAACTTCTCGTGGCCGCTCTTTGCCGAGCGGATCAACAACGAGGTGGTCAACATCTTTGGGAACTTCGTGTACCGCACCCTCTACTTTGCGCACAAGGAGTTCGAGGGCATCCCCCCGGGTCCGGTCGATCCTGCGATCATCGATGAGATCGAAACGTCCCTTGCAACCGTGGACGGGCTGATGCGGGATTATGAGTTCAAGGGCGCCGTGGACGCAATCATGGCCCTTGCCGCGTCTGGCAACACCTACATCCAGACGAACGCACCGTGGAAGCTCGTCAAGACCGACCGGGCGGCAGCGGCACAGGTGAGCAAAAACTGCGCCCAGATCGCAAAAGCGGTTGCGCTCCTCCTCGAACCCGTGATGCCGGACGCAGCCTAGCGCTGCTGGCAGCAGCTGGGGGACTACGACACGGTTGCCAGCCATCCGGTGCGGGATGCAACCCACCCGGTCACCGAGGCATGCGTCAGTCTCCGGACCCCGCTCTTGGTTAAGATGTACGAGGCTCAGCTCACACCACCGGCCGCGCACACGCCGCAACCGCGGC
>NZ_PIZH01000733.1 GCF_002835825.1 Methanoregula sp.
TTCTCTTCCTGTCTTCGGTCTTGTTCTCGTCATCCCGCGGAATCGTCTCTCTGGCAGAAGCGACCTGTCTCGATTCCTCTTCTTCCCGGGGGGGTGACTCCCGGCCGGTTCCGGGATCTCCGAGGGGGAAGTTTCGCGCGAGCTCCTTTTTCCTCGCCTCCTGGTCGGCATCCTTGAGCTTGATCGAGAAGAAGTCGATCGGTTTGCGGTGATGGTCCCGGATGGCCGTGATGATATCACCCTTGTTAGGCATTTCGGAGAATCCATGGATCTTTTCCAGGATGGTAATGCTGATGACCGGATGGTCGCCCAGGGAGTAGAGCTGTTGCCTGTAAACGGGGATCTTTCCGAGGTCGTGGCCGAGAGCGGCGATGATCGCCATGGGCGTCATCGGACCGGGATCGACCAGGCGGAGCATCTCCACGGCCGTGTCCAGGGCATGCTCGCGCAGGGTGACCCGGGCCAGGCGGTTGTAAGCGCCCGTCTCCAGGCTCGCCTCGATCTCCCCGTGGGAATTGACCACGGAGGGGCAATCTCCTTCCCGGTCCAAAGTCTCCAGAATGCCCTCGACAACCTGCCTCGCCTGGGGAGGGAAACCGGCCTTGTCGCGGACATTTCCTATGTAGAATGCGTTCAAATCGGGATCGCGGAAAGGGACGCTGGGCTCATGAGTTCCATCCTGACTCTTTTCAGTTTCCTTTCTTGCTTCTCCCTCGTCTTTTTCGAGGGATGATTCCGTCGTTTCCTTCTGCGTCCAGATCCCCGCCAGTCGCTCCAGGACAACCTCCCGTTTTTCATTTAATGAAGATATTTTGGGATTCCGTGATCTACGCATGGTGGAGATGTAGACGCGGACAGCGTAAAAAGCGAGGCAGACGGCCGCGAGGATGAAGAGAATCGTTATGATCGTTTTCATGACTCGGCAGCAAGGTCCGGGAACCTGATTTCCAGGTAGAGTGGTGAGACATCGAGACTCCGCCCGCGGAACAGGCCGGAATAAGTCATGAGGTAGAATTCCCTCTCTTCGAGCCCAAGGATGTCGGATGGCTTCAGGATCGTGTCCTCCTCTTCCCGGAC
>NZ_PIZH01000734.1 GCF_002835825.1 Methanoregula sp.
CTGACCTACGAACTCTCCAAGGTGCTGGAGACTGACGCCGGGGTCGTGGTACCCATCCTCGACGACGTATTCCCCGAATTCCGCGAGCTTGCCCCCGAATCCTCGCGCTCTACACTCCGGCGCCACATGACGAGCGGCTGGTTCTTAACACTCGGGGCGATTTGGGACAAGAGCCCGCTTCCCCTCCGCATGTTCTCGGTTGACCGATGCTTCCGGCGCGAACAGGCCGAAGGGCCGACCCGGCTCATGACCTACAACTCAGCATCCTGTATCATTGCCGGGGATGACGTGACGATTGAGGACGGCAAGGCAGTAAGCGAGGCGCTCCTCTCGGCGTTCGGGTATACCGACTTCCGGTTCCAGCCTGACGAGAAACGCTCGAAATACTATATGCCGGACACCCAGACGGAAGTGTATGCCCGGCACCCGGTCCATGGCTGGGTCGAAGTGGCGACCTTCGGGATGTACTCTCCCTCGGCGCTCGCAGAATACGGCGTCGGCGTCCCGGTCATGAACCTGGGACTCGGCGTCGAGCGGCTCGCGATGATCGCGTACAACGCCAACGATGTCCGCCAGCTCGTCTATCCCCAGTTCTTCCCCCGGCCGCTCTCCGACAGGGAGATCGCCCGGGCAGTCCACCTGAAGGAAGAGCCGTCATCTCCCGAAGGAAAAGTGCTTGCACAGGCAATTGCAAAGGTTGCGGCCGCGAACGGGGCGGCACAGGGCCCCTGCTCGTTCGATGTATGGGAAGGGACTCTTACCGGTACCCGCGTGAAGGTAGTAGTTGAAGAGACCGAGTCCAATGCGAAACTCTGCGGGCCGGCCTGTGCAAACGAGATCTTCGTCCACGAAGGATCGGTGCTCGGGGTGCCGGACGCCGAGAAGTGGAAGCAGGTGCGGACCGAGGGAGTGCCAACCGGCCTCTCCTACCTTTCCGCGGTGTCGGCCCTTGCCGCCGCCCGTATTGAGGAGGCAGCACGGTGCGGGAAGGAAACAACCGTTCAGGTCAAGATGGCAAAGCTCCCCAGTGACATCAACCTGAAGGTCGATGAGTACGCAATGCGCTTCATCACAGAC
>NZ_PIZH01000735.1 GCF_002835825.1 Methanoregula sp.
ATATGGATTCAGTAAATGTCCCGATCTCCCGGGCAATCCGGATTGCATCCTCCTTGTCGAACCCGATCAGGGGGCGGTGGATCGGGATTTCGGATGCCGCATCGGTGAGGACGACAAGGTTGTCGAGCGTCTGGCTCGCTACCTGACCGAGCGACTCACCGGTCACGATCCCCTGTGCGCCGTGCGCTTGTGCAAAGGCCGTCGCCACCCGGTACATCCGGCGCTTGCAGAAGATACAGGTATACTTCTCCTGGTGCAGTTTCACGAGTTCCTGTTTTGCCTCCGCAAGATAGGAATCCCTGATGACCGTCAGGGCAATCCCCGGCTGGTAACGTTCAAGTTCCCGGACAACACGCTCTGCCCGGGCAAGGGTCGTCTCGTCAAGGAACGTATCGAGTGCCACGTAGAGGGGCAGGATCCGGCAGCCGCGCTCCATCATCATCCATGCTGCAACCGGGGAGTCGATCCCCCCGGACACGAGGGCCACGAGCGTGCCCTCGACACCGAGAGGAAGTCCTCCAACCGCCTTTATGACCGTGTCATAGAGATACGCTTCATTCGCCCGGATCTCGATATGGATCTCCTTATCGGGATGGGCGAGGTTCACCTTGAGATGAGGGAATTCGTTTCGCAGGAGATTGCCGTATTCAATCGCCTTGTCGTTCGAGCTGAACGGGTGCTTGCCGACCCGTTTTACCCTGATTGCGAAGGTCTTTGCTGTCCCGATCCCGTGGCGGTGGCAGTAGCCGGGAAGATGTGTCCCGATCTCGTCAAGCCGGATATGCTCGACTTCCGAGAACGAGACGATGCCGAAGATATTTTTCAGGAGCCCTGGTTTCACATCCCCGTCAAGCCAGATCCTGCCCCGTTCGTTCCGGACGTGGATTTCGGGCATGACCTCGCGGATATTGGCGATCAGGGTATTTTCCCACTGTCTTCGGACAGGATCGGATTTTAAGAATATTTCAGAGTAGCGGACAAGCCACTGGTTCTTCATGCTCCTCTCTCTCCAGAATTTACTTCTTCTTTCTCGCTGTTTTCCGGACACGTGTCGTTTCATCGGCATCCTCTACCG
>NZ_PIZH01000736.1 GCF_002835825.1 Methanoregula sp.
CCATGGTAGCACTGCCAGAGGACCTGCACCGCATGGTTCCTCACCTCTTTTTTCATTGATCCCGCAACTGCATTCAGGACCATGATGGCCCCCCGGTTACGTCGCCATTCATGCTGTCGCCCTGCTCCTGCCAGTCCAGCCAAATTCCTGGTCAGGCGCATACTCCCGGCCGCACTCGCTGCAGAAGCACGGCCCGTGGGGCGGCCCTTCAACGAACCGCCGGCACTGGCAATGGTACACGATATCCTTCACTTCCGTATTCGATGACATCTCTTCAGCTCCCCTTCGTTCTTCACGCAGATCCATCCACCAGCCGGTTAACCGGGGGGGTCATGCCTCCCCGATATCGCTGAGCAGGTGCCGGATATCGATCCAGATGATCAGCTCGTGACGCTCCTGCTCTTTCTCCTTGATCTTCTTCTTGATGATCCCGTTGATGGCAGCGTCCTCCTGCCCGCTGGAAGCGGAGGTGTTGTCGATCTCGTTCCGCTCGAATGTGGATACGGCAAGCACATCGTCGACCAGGATCCCGGTCTTGGCTTTCGTGATCTTCTCGTCAAGCACGATGATCCGGCTGCTCTCGATGGGCTGGTCGGACTTGTCGATGATGTTGAGCCGTTCTTTTAAATCGATGATGGTGGTGATCTCGCCCCGGAGGTCGATGATCCCTTTCATGTAGGTGGGGGTGTTGGGAAGCTGGGTGATGGAGGTGTACTCGACCACCTCCCGCACATCGAACAGGTCCACGGCGTAGTGCTCCTTCCCGAGCAGGAACTCCACTACCTGGAGTATACCGGTCTGGTGCATGCCGTGTGACGCAGCCACATCCCGAACATGTGGTTCAGGTGCTGCAATCCCGGTTTCCGCTGATGCTTTTGTCATGATACCCGACCCCCGCATCAGACCCTGAAATTCGAGACTTCTTTTGTCACTTTGTCAACGATGGTGTTCACGTTTGCAACAACTTTGGTGATCTGGTCGATTGCAGCGCTCGACTCCTCGCTTGCGGCAGCAGCGTCGGTTGCCTCGCGGGTCGTTGCCTGCATGAGCCCGCCGACCTCGTTGATGCTTG
>NZ_PIZH01000737.1 GCF_002835825.1 Methanoregula sp.
CCGGGGTGACGCGCCGGTATGACGGACATGGATGACGGCGAAAAGTGCGCGTTCCCTGCCTGCGGCAGGCAGGCCCTCACCTGTCGCCCCGTCTCTTCTGTCACCCCGGCGAAGGCCGGGGTCCAGCGCTTTACTGGTTCCCGGCGCCTGTGACGGACTCCGATCCGGGATTCACCGCGACGACGCCTGGATACCGGCTTTCGCCGGTATGACGACTTATTACTGCATCATTGGATATTCCGGGGACATAGTACCATTTATTATTAAAATACAATCGTCATGCCGGCACCGTGTCGGAGCCTGACCCGAACCCCGGATCGGGTACGAGGTACGGAGTGACGACTAAAAGCTGGTTCCGGGGACACGTACCGATCCCTGCGGGCTTCCGGTACATGTCCCCGTTTCCAAAAGGGTTGTCACCCCGGCGAAGGCCGGGGTCCAGCGCTTTACTGGTTTACGACGCCTGGATACCGCCCCGGTTTTCACCGGGGTGACGCGCCGGAATGACGCGCCGGGACGACGGCGAAAAGTGCGGGTTCCTTCGGACACGTACCGATCCCTGCGGGCTTCCGGTACATGTCCCCGTTTCCAAAAGGGTTGTCACCCCGGCCCCGTATCGGAGCCTGCCCCGGACTCGATCCGGGGTACGGGGTAAACTCCAGCCGGGGTCCAGAACATACTGATATTACTGGATTCCGGTGCCTGTCCCGGACTTCGATCCGGGATTCACCGGAATGACGCGCCGGGACGACGGCGAAAAGTGCGCGTTCCTTCGGACACGTACCGATCCCTGCGGGCTTCCGGTACATGTCCCCGTTTCCAAAAGGGTTGTCACCCCGGCCCCGTATCGGAGCCTGCCCCGGACTCGATCCGGGGTACGGGGTAAACTCCAGCCGGGGTCCAGAACATACTGATATTACTGGATTCCGGTGCCTGTCCCGGACTTCGATCCGGGATTCACCGGAATGACGCGCCGGGACGACGGCGAAAAGTGCGCGTTCCTTCGGACACGTACCGATCCCTGCGGGCTTCCGGTACATGTCCCCGTTTCCAAAAGGGTTGTCACCCCGGC
>NZ_PIZH01000738.1 GCF_002835825.1 Methanoregula sp.
CATCATGGCAAGGCCCATCGACAGGGTCTGGCCGAGAAGCCGCATGGTGGAGAGGGTGCCGGCCGCAGTCCCGTACAACCGTTTCTCCACCGATCCCATGATGGCGTTCGTGTTCGGGGACGAGAAGATGCCAAGACCAAGGCCGGTGAGGACCAAAATCGCGGCGAGGAGAGGAATCGGGGTTGCCTCGCCAACAAAGACGAGCGCCGCAAGGCCGGCGGCGGTCAGCGCCATGCCGGCCGATGCCACCCGGCCCGGCTCGATTTTGTCGGAGAGCCGGCCGGCAAGCGGCGAGACGGCGGCCTGCGCAACCGGCTGGACAACGAGGATCGCCCCCGCGATCCACGGGTCGAAGCCCCGGACGTACTGGAGGTAGAGGCTCAAGAAGAACGTTACCGAGAAGGTGGCGCTGTAGTTGATGAAGGCGGCAAGGTTGGAGAAGGCAAAGATCCGGTTTTTTGTCCAGAGGCAGAGATCGAGGATCGGGTAGCGGACGCGCCGCTCGCGATTGATGAAGACGAGCATCATGAGGGAGCCGGCCGCTAGAAGGATCAATCCCTCCCGGTCCGGCAGCAGGGTGAAGCCGAGCATGACGCAGATGAGGGTGAGGCCGTACTGGACGGAGCCCCCGAGATCGAAGGGCTCCCCCACAGCATCCGCCCATTCTCCGTCGAGGTACAGGAAGATCAGGGCAAGGGTGAAGAGCCCGATCGGCACGTTGACGAGAAAGATGCTCCGCCACCCGAAGAAGTGGACGAGCCAGCCGCCGATGAACGGCCCGGCCGAGAGCCCGAGATACACCGAGGTGGTGTAGATCCCAAGCGCACGTCCCCGTTCAGCCGGCGGCGTCACGGAAGTGAGGATGGCAACCGCGGTCCCGAAGATGAGCGATGCCCCCGCTCCCTGCAGGATCCGGAGAAGGACGATCCCGGTCGCCGTTGAGACGAAGAGCAGCAGGAAGGATGCAAGGGTGAAGATGGCAAGACCCATGGTGAAGATCTTCCTGCGGCCGTGGATGTCCGCAAGCCGGCCAAAGGGGAGAAGGAAGACTGCCGAGGCAAGGAGGTATGC
>NZ_PIZH01000036.1 GCF_002835825.1 Methanoregula sp.
TAAAAATTTACCTCCCCCATCAGACGTGAAAATGGCGTTTTTCTCAAAATTATTCCCTCATTTTCCGGATTTATTCCCTCCGAGCCCGGAACAGATGCCAAACGGAGCCCTGTACGGGCCCGGAATGGGGTATCCCGAGGGGGGCTCTTTACCTGGACGGGGGGTTCCAAAACAAGACCCCTGGCAATTGATGGGAGGTCTTCCTGCCTTGTTACGTATGGGGACCTAAAGTGAAGGCACGATGATCTCAGTTCCGGCCGGGACTGTGTCCCTTACGCAAAAGGAATGGTGGCGCTGGGAAAATTGTTCCGGAGTATTTAGAGAAAAATTTTAAAAAATGTCCGGTTTTTCAGATCGTAATCCCGAGAATCCCGAGCAGCATCAGGATCAGGACGCCGGGGATCCCGCCGATTGCGCAGATAAGGAGGGTTGCGACATCGTACCCGAGGTCGGGCTTTCCCATCCACTGCATCACGTGGAGGAAGTTGACCAGGAAGAGGCCGACAAGACCACAGATAGCATTCACGACAAGGACCGAGAGCTGTTTCACGAGAAACCAGACAATAGCAACGATGGCGACAACGAGAATGATGGCAACGAGGATGTTGGTCATGCAAAAACCCTTTCCTTATTTACCAATGATATGCTGTTTCTTTATCCTTACGGACGGGAGGATCAGGGATCCGATAGTCCGGGATTTACGGCTCAGCCCGGCAATCTGGTGCTGGAGATCGAAGATATTCCCCGAGAGCATGGCGCTCCGGATCGGTTCCTGGAACTCCCCTCCTTCACGGAAGAACGCATTGGAGAGCTCGACCGAGAACTCGCCGCTCATCGGGTTTGCCGTATGGGCCCCGACCACGTTGTGCACGAATACGACCCGTTCGTCGTCAACGGTATCCCGTTTCCCGTCAACAACGAAGTTGTGGTGGCCGATGGACGGGGACCCTCCGTACCCGCCCCTGACCGCGTTTGCCGTGCTCTCTTTCCCGTACCGGTACGCCGTCTTCAGGTCGTAGGCGAAGGCACTCAGGATACCATCGCGGACGAAATCGATCCGCTGTGTCGGCATCCCTTCTGCATCCCAGCGGCTGCTGCCATCTGCCCCGGGGAGGTGCGGGTCATCGTACATCGAGATGAGCGGGTTTGCGACCTTTTGCCCGAGACAGCCTGCAAGTCGCGAACGTTTGGCATGGACATTCCGGCCGCTCAGGGCGGGAACAAAGACCGTCCCCAGCAATTCGGCATAAGCAAGGGGGGAGAGGAGGATATCGTAATCACCGGTCGGAATATCCTTTCCCTTTGCGGATTCGCAGGCAAAGAACGTTGCCCGCTCGCCAACCGTAGCCGGGTCGACGCGGTCCAGTGCCCACGAGTGATCGAACTCGTATCCCGTGGACTGCCCGTGGATGGCTTCAAGCGAGAGGGAGACCGAGGTATGGCGGCTGGTGTACCGCACACCCTTGCTGCTTGCAAGGGTCACTTCAAGGGCCGAAACTCCCGCTGATCCCGAGGTCACTTCCGCCGGGTGCTCTGCAGCACCCTCCAGCATGGCCTCCAGGAGTTTTCCGGCAGTTCCGGGACCTACATCCAGCGAACGATCAAACGAGAGCGAAGTCTGGTCGAGCGGCTCCGGCCCGGGAAGCCCTTTCCATTCCTGCGGCGTGGCAAGGTTCCCGCTTGCAATCGCTGCCTTCAGGCACTCGTGCCACCGCCCGGGATCGCTGGTGCTGGACGATCCGATCCGTCCCTTATGGATCGTGCGGATGCCAAGGCCGCAGTCCTCCGATGTCGATGCATGGCTCACCTTTTTCTTTCGTAAATCAGCGGAGACGCTGGTGCCCACTACGTAAAAGACCTCGACTTCGTCAACGCTCTTCTCCGCTTCCCGGATCAGCTGGTCAATCCATTCCATTGCCACCCACCACCGCATCAACTAAGAGAACATGGGGAGCACCGTCGCTCACGGGAACACTCTGGCCGCCCTTCCCACAGTACCCGGGACTCATCTTCCGGTCATTTCCGCAGAGCACGATCTGGTGCAGGGTCGAGAGGATCTCGCCCGACAGGGAGACGTCGCGGACCATCTTCGTGCATTCACCGTTTTCGACAAGATAGCCGTACTCCGCGTTGAACTGGAAGACACCCCTGCCCGGGTCGACCTGCCCCCCGCGGGAGCCTGCAAGGAAGATCCCGTTTTTGCATTCGGCAAAGATCTCCTCCCTGGAGGAATCGCCGTTCTCGATGAACGTGTTGCTCATCCGCACCAGCGGGGGCTCTCCCGGCATGGCGCGGGCATGGCCGGCAACGCCGTTCCCGACGGCCAGGAGCGACTCGCGATTATGGAGGAAGGCGTTGACCACGCCGCGCCGGATGATCTCGGTCCGTGCAACGGCAACTCCCTCCGCATCAACGGGGTCGAACCCAAACTCGCAGAGACTGGGATCGTCAACGATCGTCAGGGTCTCGTTCCCGATGCGTTCCCCGGCCCTCCCCTTCAGTACGGAACTCCCTTCCTGTATGAGGTCGCCTTCGCTCGCGTGGCCCACGGCTTCATGGGCAAAGACCCCGGCCAGTTCAGGATCGAGCACTGCCCGCATCTTCCCGCCTTTCGCAGCCACCGCGTCCAACAGGGACACGGCGGTCTCTGCCGCTTTCCTGCCCACGTCCTGCCGGTGCCGGAGATTGAAGCCGTGGATGGAGTGCTCCCGCTCATATCCCATCTGGATATTGCCATTCCGCGATGCCACAGCAAGGACATTAAACCCTGATCGCCCCATCGCATACGTAAACTCATTGCCGGAACTGTCGGAGAAGCGGACCTGCTCGAACTTCTCGATGTAGTTCGCCCGCCGGTTGACGATAAGCGGGAGCGTGGCACTCTTCTCGATCTCTGCAAGGAGTGCGGATTTCTCTTCAAGGCCAATCTCCCGCGGGTCCTCCTTCAGGGGCGGAACGGGCAACTGGCTCCGGGTCACATCGCCGAGGGCGACCTGCTCCTCCGTAATCACGGCAAGGCGGGCCGCCCGTTCCAGCAGCGCGTCGAATTTCCGTCCGGTGCAGGGAGTAAAATTGTCGATCTGGAGCACGCCCCACCCGGACCGGACAAGGACCCGGAGGATTGCCTTGTTGAAAAATGAAGTCCCGGCGGACTCGACGACGCCGTTGTCAATGTCGATGTGCGTGACCTCACCGGTCACGTGCCTCAGGTCGTAGTAGGAGATGGCGTCCATCGCATTCAGGCCGTTGTCGGGTTGATCTCCGGCGCTTCTGCGATCATTGCAGTGGACCGCATCGCCATCTTCTTGAGCTTGGTGAGGAACCCGTCGGAGTTCTCCGGCACGAGCGCGATCTTCAGGACATCGTCGATGTTGTCGACCGGAATGATCGTGACAAGGGACTTGTAGCGCTCCTCGATGAGGACATCCCCGATGTTCATCCGCGGGATGAGGACGGTCTTGATCCCGGATTTTGCTGCTGCCTCGATTTTGTAGGTAACGCCCCCGACCGGGAGGACATCCCCGCGGACCGAGAGCGAGCCGGTCATCGCAAGGTCCTGGCGGACCGGAATACCTTCGATGGCGCTGACCACCGCAGTCGCGACGCTGATCGAGGCCGAGTCACCCTCGACACCCATGTAGGTGCCGATGAACTGGATGTGGATATCGATGTTCTTGACGTCCTTACCGGTGAATTTTTTCAGGAGGGCACTGACGTTCTTGATCGACTCCTGCGCAATCTCCTTGAGCATTCCGGTAGCGATCACAGTGCCGCTGGCTCCCTGTGCCGGGGTCACTTCCGCCATGATGGGGAGGACCGACCCGGCATCGCTGCCAGTGACGGCAAGCCCGTTCACGCGGCCGACCCGGGTACCTTCTACAACCGTCATCTCGTACTCGCGCAGGTGCCGGGTGATCTCGTCCGAGACCTGGTCCTCGATGGACCGTGCGGTCTTCTTTGCCGTGATGACATGTGCAGCCGTTGCAATCGGGGCATTCTCCTGCCTCGCGATATCCCCGGCAACGCGGATCAGGCCGCCCATGTCACGGAGCTTTAAGGTCAGGTGGTCCTTGCGGTTCGAGCGCCGGCGGGCTTCGCGGATGATCTCATCGATGCCGCTCTGGTCGAAGTGCGGGATCTTGCCATCGTTCTTTACCTCCTGGGCAATGAACCGGACGTACTTCTGCCGGTTCTCGGGAGTGTCATCCATGCTCTCGGCCATGTAGACTTCGTACCCGTACCCCCGGATACGGGACCGGAGTGCCGGGTGCATCCCCTGGATTGCGTCGATATTGCCTGCTGCAATCATCACGAACTTACAGGGAACCGGCTCCGTCCGGACCATGGCACCGCTCGACCGCTCGCTCTGGCCGGTGATGGGGAATTCCCCTTCCTGCAGGGCCGTGAGCAGGTTCTGCTGGGAGTGCGGGTCCAGCGTGTTGATCTCATCGATAAAGAGGACACCGCCGTTCGAGCGGTGGATAGCCCCTGCCTCGACCCGGTCATGCGCCGGGGTCTCAAGGCCGCCGCTCTGGAAGGGGTCGTGCCGGACATCGCCCAGAAGAGCGCCGGCGTGGGAGCCCGTGCCGTCAATGAAAGGGGCGATGTTCTTGGTGTCATTGGAGACAAGAAGCTTGGGCACCATCGCTTCTTCCCTGGGAGTCGAGTACCGCAGGGCCATGAAGACAAATGCCCCGGCGATCAGCCCCATCAGCAGCTGCATGGTGATGATGGCATACCCGGCAATGCCGAGCATGAGGAGCATCATGAGAGTCTGCCGGAACTGGGACTTCTTCTTGGCCTCGGCCTTGTGGGCACCAACGATCTGCTTGCCCCTGCCCCCGGCAACAGTCCGGATGACCGGGTTGTTGGAGTCATCGGAGTTCGGGTACACGAGGATGTCCTGCAGCTCTTCCTTGGGCAGGAGTTCGGCCATCGCCTTTGCAAGCATGGACTTGCCGGTACCGGGACTGCCGATCATCATCACGTGCCGGCGCTGGATCGCCGCTTTCCGGATGACCTCGACCGCACGCTCCTGGCCGATCACCTGGTCGATCAGCGACGCAGGCACTTCAATCAGCGATGATGTTGCAACTTCGCCCTCCGGCGTTGCCGCTGGTGCGGTTGCCGGGGAAGGGGAGACCCCGGGAGCCGCAGCTTCCGGTTGTACCGGCTCTTCCGGGAGTGGTTGTTCTGGTGCACTTTCCATGACGATGATGCCCTCTATGGATGGATTTTCATATACAATGTCTCATGCAAGTTTAAGTACTTTCAGCTGATTGCACGACTCCTTGCGCCGGGACCTTGACGTTCACGGGGTTGTATCATCCGGTTCATTAATCAGTAGTTCTCCAGCCGGAAAACCAATCGGAAAACTACAATACGGTTTATCTCCATGTACTTGGTTGATAAGCGCCGGCCAGGCACCGGAGCGGGGAACAATATTATGAAAGTGATATGTACAGAACGGTCGCAGGTGCTCGGTGCCCGGGTTGCACTGGCACTGAAGGTCCCGGTTGCCAGTGTAGCATTTTCCCGGTTTCCCGATGGCGAGCAGTACCTTGTGGCTGGCGATCTTGATGACGAGACACTGATCGTTGCAAGCGTTGTTGACAACGATGCACTCGTCCAGCTGATGCTTCTTGCCGATGCCTGTGAGTCCTCTCGTACACGCCTTGTGCTCCCCTACATGGCCTATGCGCGCCAGGACAAGCAGTTCAAGAAGGGAGAGCCGCTCTCGGCACGTGCTGTTGCACGAGCGCTCAGCCGGAGCGTGGCGGAGGTCATCACCGTCAACATCCACGATCCGGCGGTGCTGGAGCACTTCACGGTCCCGGCCCGGAACATCTCCATTGCAGCGGAGATCGGGGCCTATGTCGGGACACTCGGCCTGAACAATCCCCTCATCCTGGCACCGGACGACGGGGCCCTTGCATTTGCCGGGCAGGTCGCGGCAACTGGCGGGTGGGAGTACGACCACCTGGACAAGACGCGGCTCTCCGGTGTCGAGGTCCGTATGGCCCCGAAGAATGTCTGCGCGGCCTCCCGCCCGGTCGTCATCGTCGATGATATCATCTCGACCGGGGGCACGATCGCAACGGCCGCGGGTATGCTCTACCAGCAGGGAGCAACCGATGTGTATGCTGCCTGCGTCCATGGGGTGCTGACCGGCGGCGCCTATGCACGGCTGATCGCTGCAGGCGTCCGCGATGTCATCAGCAGCGACACGATCGAGCGGGGCTGCAGCAGGGTTTCGGCTGCCAGGATCATTGCAGCGGCAGTAAGAAACCCCTGAACCATGCCTGTGTGTCTGATCCCCATCCTATCCTGCCGGGACTCTTCACTATGAAGGCCGTCCTTGATGCCAGTGTCTTCTTTTCTGATATCCCGTTAGAGGGGGAACTCTTCACAACACCCTCCGTCTGCGATGAGCTCGTTGATATCCGGGCAAAAGGGAACTTCGAGAAGCATTGTACTGCGGGACTTACCGTTGTCACCCCGTCACGGGAGAGCCTCCAGGCTGTGGACCGGGCAGCGGAGAAGAGCCGGGACCGCGCTGTAATCTCCGGGACCGACAGGGATCTCCTCGCCCTTGCAAAGGAGATTGGCGGCGTGCTGTATACAGATGATTTTCCTATCCAGAACGTTGCGGGGGTTCTCGGCGTTGAGACACACCCCATCCTTCAGAGAAAAGCACGGCCGGTCCGCTGGAAGTACCGTTGCACGGGCTGCGGCCGGTATTACAGTCATGACGGCGAGTGCCTGGTCTGCGGCGCAGCGATTAAAAGAAAACTTAAATAGCTGCCAGAAGAGCTTTTGTGCATGTCTTCGTTAGACGATCTGATTGGGAAGGCCAAGGTGCTCCTTTCAGAAGGGCACAGCCCGGGTCAGATTGCAGATGAACTTTCCCTTTCCATGGAAACGGTGACGTGGCTGCTCACGCAGGCCAAGGGTACGTCCGCACCAAAGGATGTCCATATCGACTGGACCGCAGTTTCGAGCCACGCTCCCATGCTCGAAGAGACTGCCCTGATGCTCCTGAACCGGTACTACCAGTCCCAGAAGGAGACTGCCGCGGGGTCGCCGGTGGCCGATGTGATCGTTGGTATTGCTCTTTCGGGCATCCCGCTGGCCACACTCATTGCGGTCCAGGAGGCCGCCCAGCTGGCAATCTACCACCCGGCAAAACAGAGCCAGAGCGAAAAGCCCACGGGGTCGATCAGCGGGAACTTCGCACCGGTCACCGGCCAGCGCTGTATCATCATCGACGATGTCATCACCTCCGGCAATACCATGAAGGAAGTTGTCCGGTACCTCAAGAAGCACAACGCTACCCCTGTAGCCATCTGGGTCATCTTTGACAAGCGCGGGATCAAGGATATCGATGGCGTGCCGGTCTATTCACTGTATAAGGTATCTCCGGTGTAGGTCATTCCTTTTCCGGGCCCACACCACATTATTTATATAGAAGTTCAATTCCACCTTTTACAACATCGGAGGATCCATTATGCTATCTGGACAGCCAATTATCATTTTAAAAGAAAATGTGGAGCGTAATACCGGGAAAGAAGCCCAGCGCTCGAATATTGCGGCCGCAAAGGCAATTGCCGGCGCCGTGAAATCGACGCTTGGCCCGCGGGGCATGGACAAGATGCTCGTCGGCTCCACAGGTGACATCGTCATAACGAATGACGGGGCAACAATCCTGAGTGAGATTGCCGTACAGCACCCCGGCGCAAAGATGGTCATCGAAGTCGCCCGCACGCAGGACGACGAAGTCGGCGACGGCACCACCACCGCCGTCATCCTTGTCGGCGCGATGATGGAGCAGGCCGAGATCATGCTCGAACAGGGCATCCACCCGACCGTTATTGCGCAGGGATACCGTATGGGCATGGAGAAGGCCCTGGAGATTACAACCGGCCTCTCCCTCAAGGTCGATGCAACCGACCGGAAGACCCTCCTGAAGATCACCGAGACGGCAATCACCGGCAAGTCGGTTGAGCAGGTCAAGGACAAACTGGGCGGGATCATCGTCGATGCGGTCATGGCCGTTGCCGAGAAGGCAAACGGAAAGATCCTTGTTGACGAAGAAGATGTCATGATCAAGAAGCAGAAGGGCCAGGCCATGGACGATGCCGAGCTGATCCGCGGCGTTGTCATCGATAAGGTCCGTGTCAACGACGGGATGCCAAAGAAGATCCCGAAGGCAAAGGTAGCCCTTATCGCATCCCCCCTCGAGATTACAAAGACCCAGGTCAAGGCAAAGATCAAAATCTCCACCGCTGAGCAGGTGACTGCATTCTCCGAGCAGGAACGCGAGGCACTGAAGAAACTTGCCGACCTGATCATTGACAGCGGCGCAAACGTCCTCCTCTGCCAGAAAGGCATTTCAGATATTGCACAGTTCTACCTGGCAAAGGCAGGAGTCCTTGCCATTGAGGACGTTCCCGAGAAGGACATGAAGTATGCTGCCCGGGCACTCAATGCAAACATTATTGCAAAGCCTGAGGCGCTGACCGCAAAAGACCTGGGAACTGCAAACCTTGTCGAAGAAGACACAGACGGAAAGGTCACGAGGATCTCCGGCTGCAAGAACCCCAAGACCATCACCATCCTCCTCCGGGGGACGAGCGACTACCTGCTGGACGAGCTCGAGCGGGCGGTTGTTGACGGGACCCGCGTTGTCATGGATGCCATGGAAGACGGGACCTATGTTGTTGGCGGTGCAGCAGTAGAGACCGAGCTGCTCATGAAGATCCGCGACTATGCCCAGACCGTTGGCGGCCGCGTCCAGCTCGCCATCGAGGGCTATGCAACCGCATTCGAGTCCATTCCGCGGGCACTTGCCGAGAACTCCGGCTTCAACCCCATCGACAAGATCGTCGAGCTCAAGAACGCCCATGCAAAGGGCAAGAAGAATGCCGGCCTGAACGTGTACCAGGGCAAGGTCGTTGACATGCTCGGTGAGGGCGTCATCGAGCCACTCCGTTCCAAGCGCCAGTCCATCCAGAGCGCATCCGAGACCGCCATCATGCTCATCCGTGTCGATGACATGATGATCACCCAGCAGGGTGGCAGGGGCGGCATGCCCCCGGGCATGTAATTCCCCTAAACCGGATACCCTTTTTTCATTCAGATAACTATTAGACAGATCGATACAGAAAAAGTAGAGAAACGGGTGCCGAGGTAGTCTAGCCCGGAAAGGCGGTAGCCTCGAAAGCTACTGGCGCTTCGCGCCTCGGGAGTTCAACTCTCCCCCTCGGCGTCCCTACTGGATCGCCCGATCCATTTTTTTTTAAGACCCGGTCAGTTCCGGCCGGGAAAATCCCCTGGTTGCCCCCCATCGCCGCACGCTGGCAAAAAAACGATTAATTCCGGGCCATTTTCTTGAAATATTGGAAATAATGCCCCATTTCAGGTTATGCGAATTTCAAAACATCTAAATAGAACATCTTCATAGTATATGGTGAGAGGTACGGAATCAGACCCCATCCCGTACCGGAAATCAAAGGAGGTTCGTGCCATGAATATCCGGATCAAACAGAATAAACCCCCCATCTCACCGGAAGCGAAATCGTTTCGCGCAATACGGAGGCTGAACCTTAACCGCACCTACATGCCCCTGAAGATCGGTGTTGTCGTGGGGTACATCCTCCTCGGGATGCTCTCTGCATCGACATCGATGTTCGGCATTCTCGTAGGGGCAATCCTTCGCATGGTCGGGCTCTGAACCTGCCCGCCCGGCCCATTTTTTCTCATCAGTACGCAAGGAACGCCATCGTCCCGTGGATAAGCGCAAGGATAATTGCAATCGCTGCAAACCGCGGGTGCCAGCGGGCCGGGATAGTGTGGATTCCGTGCCGGTTCAGGATCGCGACTGTCGCCGTGAAGAGGACGGAAAGGAGCGTCAGGAGGCCCAGCCAGAGGACGAGCGGTTTTCCAAGGATCAGGGTGTAGGCCAAGGTCAGCAGCATTGCCATCCGATCGCCACCTGCACCCTC
>NZ_PIZH01000739.1 GCF_002835825.1 Methanoregula sp.
GGTTGGCAAAGACCATCCCGATCAGGGGATCGGCATAGATCTCCCGGTCAGCGGGCAGGGTGTTCTCGATTTGCACCGGGCCGGGGAGAGATCGCTGAATGGCTGCGCTCACAAGCGCGGCAAGATTATGCCACTGAGGAGACTTGACCCCCACTTTCTGGTACTCGCTCGTGAACCGGACCGAACTTAACGTCTGTGTTGCGATCTCCGCTGCCGTGGCAACATGCTCCCATGCCTTTTTCGTATCACGGTCGCGCAGCGAGAGGGCCGAATCGAGGGACTCATGCTGGGAAGTGAGCTGGTTGATGACATCGTGCCGGGTGATGCTGGCCATCAGGTTGAGTTTGGTGTTGGCCTCGTCGAGCGCTTTCTGTACCTGCCGCCGCCCGGCATTCTCCTGCGCCAGCTGCCCGTTGGTTTGTTTCAGGTTCAAAACAGCATCCTTCAGCTGGTCGTTTGCTGCTGCCAGCCGGTCCTGCGTCTCCAGAAGTTCGGCATTCTTGCTGACCGCGACCTCATACGTGGAGAGGAGTATGTTGAAGATCCTGCGGCGTCCGGCGGATACCCGGTAGGTTGTGCCACCAACCGTGACCGGCAGCGGGGGGGAGGGCGGTTCCTCGTCTGTTTCCTGGACGGAGGAGAGGATCGTTCCGATCCGTGACCTGAGGTAGCCGGCCTCGAACGGTTTGATGACAAAATCATCGGCGCCGCATTCGAGGCCCCGGATAACGTCCGCGGGATCGAAGAGCTGGGTGACGAGGATGACCGGAACCGATGCAGTCTTCGTATCTGCTTTGACTCTCCGGCAGAACTCATAACCGTCCATCTCAGGCATTACGACATCGGTAAAGATGAGGGCGGGTGGATCGATTGCAACCTGTTCGAGGGCTTCGCTGCCATTCTCGGCAAGGGCGACACGGTATCCCTCGTTCTCGAGGATGTGCCGGAGATATTCCGCCTGTGTCCGGCTGTCTTCAACGACAAGGATCTTCCGAAGTGACCTTGGTGTGCCTTCTGTCATTTCCGGCGCTCCGGGTATGCCGGGCCTCTGCCCGGCAGGACCCTCTGGC
>NZ_PIZH01000740.1 GCF_002835825.1 Methanoregula sp.
TAAAGAAGCCAAAACACAAGCTGTGCCTCCTCTCCCGTTTCTCCACGGCTCATCTCCACACCGCGGTAGACGCCATCATCGAGACCGTGGATAAGGCAGACGCCAGATCTTCCGATCCAGCAACCCGCAGCTGTTTTGAACGGATCCGGAAGCTTGCATGGAATATTGCCCGGCAGCTCTTTGTCACCGAGTCCTACAAGGATCTGGGAACGCTCCCGCAGGTATGGATCCCGGTGCAGCGGACACTGGAATCCAACACGATCCCGATGGATGACGGGAAGGTCTCGATCCGGATCTGGACCGGGCGCCTCGAGGTATACGCCGACCCGCTCTTTGCCGATGTCCTGACCCACCTCCTCGAGAACCCGGTCCGGTACAGCAACGGCACGGTCAGGAACGTTGTCGTCACCTGCCATGAGGGGTCAGAGGGGCTTGACCTCATCTTCCAGGATGATGGCGCCGGGATCCCCGCTGACATGAAAGAGAAGATCTTCGCGTACGATGCCGGCCGGCACGCAGGGATCGGGCTCTTCATCTGCCGCCAGGTAGGCGAGGTCTCCGGTATCTCCCTCTTGGAGACCGGGACTGCCGGAAAAGGTGCGCGGTTCGTCATCCACGTCCCGCAGGGGAGCTACCGGTTCGAGGGCGCCAGTGAAGACGCCCCGCAGCTTCCCGTTACACCCTCGCTGGAACGGTTCGTCGTTCGACACCGCACGGGAGCGACCGTCAGGGAACTGCTGTCAATTGAATTCCCGTTAGCAGATGCGCTCTGGACCGATTACCACAACACAACGGGAGACCCGAAAACTGACCGGATATTTGCGGCATTCCACGAAGGGCAGGTGGTCTCGCTTGCACGCTGCAGGAGACACCCGGACGGGCTTGAGGTGGATGGGGTCTTCACTCCTGCAAGTCAGCGCGGCCACGGGTATGCAAACGCTGCTGTGTGGGGGCTTGTTGAGGCATGCGGGCAGCATGCCGTTCTCTACATGCACTCGGTCATCGGCCTTGAGAAGTTCTATGGTTCCTTTGGTTTTGTCCCGATCGACGAGAAAGAGATCCCCCCCAC
>NZ_PIZH01000741.1 GCF_002835825.1 Methanoregula sp.
CAACCATGATCTGGATACGCTTGTCGAAACGGTCGGCCAACCTGCCGAAAAAAGGCTTCGATCCTGCCATTGCCAGGATCTGGGCGGAGAAGATAATCCCTATCATGACGGTACTGATACCGTGACTGACCAGGAGAATCGGAAGGAACGTTTCCAGTGCACCGAATGCAAAGTACATTGCCATATCCGCAGAAGCCGCTGCCCGGAGCTTCGTGTTCCTGAAAAACCGGGTCAAACTTTCCCTGAATACCCCTGCCGGGAGGATTCCCAAGGGCCGGCTCTGCTCTTCACGGTAGAGAAGGACCAGGGTAAAAACCGGGATGGCAGCCAATGCCGAGAGGAGGTAGACCATGTGGTACGGAATTAGACCCGGATACCCGGCACAAGCTGCAAGGACTATTCCTCCGGCAAGGGGGGCGATGGTCCGCCCAACCAGTGTTGATGACGAATACATGCCCAGCATCTCACCCTTGGTTGCGGAAAACCGTTCGGCGATGACAGCAGAGACCACCGGTCCGAGAATTGCGGTTGCAGTACCGTGGAAGAAACGAACCGGAATTAACCAGACGGGATCCCAGACTAGAAGATAAAGAAGCGGTGCGGTGAGAAACACTGCCCCAGAGGCGACAAGAAGTCTCCTCCTGCCGAAGTGATCGGACAGGACCCCAACCGGAAAGGAGAACAGTATGCCGGCAAGGGGAGAGAATGCCGAAATCAACCCGATCATTGCATCGTCTGCCCCGGCAGCCTGGGAGAAGAGTGGAAGGACCGGGTTTTTTGCAACAGTAGTCGAGAAGATCGCAAAAAAGCCCAGCAGGGAGAGATAATACATCATCCTGCGGTCATGAGAGAATGAGGAGATCCATCTCACCTTCTTACCCATGTATGCACGGCTTTCTCATCCGTTTTTCTGCCTACCGTCCGCTGTGCAGGTTGTGCTGCTGGATGGTTTTTGCTCCCAGCGTGAAGATCAGGATTACGATCAACAGGACCGCGGAATCAACCATTGGGGGATAGACCCCGTCGCCAGTGATCGCTGTATGGAACAGGTCAACGAGATAGGTGAGC
>NZ_PIZH01000742.1 GCF_002835825.1 Methanoregula sp.
CGTGGGAGAACCGGACCGCGCCCATCCTTGGCGGCCGCGAACAGACCGGAATCCCGAAGATCTTTGCCGATATCGGGGACATCCGCGTCCAGCACCCGGCCTGCCATGGTGCTGCAAGCTCGGGTGGAAGCACGTTCCTCTTCATGGATTTCGAAGAGACCGGGCAGATTACCGGTCCGGCCCTGGATGCAGCGCGGGAACAGCAGAAATCCATCAACACTATCGGCTGGCGCTACATCCCGAAAGTCGGGAAGCCCGGGGCCGAACTGAGCCAGTTCATCCTGTTTCCTCAGGGTGTAGATATCGACACCGCGTTCACGGGCACGGGAAGCCTGAAGTGGATCGAACAGACCCCGATGCAGTACGGGTACCAGTTCTGGGTTGCAAACCAGATTGCCGCCCTGCCCATGAAAAAGATCACGAACGCCATCCTGTTCCATGGCAGCGCACGGCTCCACTCCACCGGGGCGCGGGTTCTTGAGTAAGGAGGGAGATCATGACACCATCAGCATATTACCAGGACAAGGTTTGTATCGTCACGGGAGCAAACTCCGGTATCGGGTACGCATTGAGCGCCGAGCTTTTGAGGCGGGGCGCAATCGTGTACATGGCCGGGCGCAACAAGGCAAAAGTTGAGGAGGCAATCCGCAACCTTGCCGATGGAAAGGACCGGGCCCGGCCGCTGATTGTCGAGGTCACGGACCGGGCGCAGGTGACAAAAGCGATCGAGGACACGGCAAAGGAAGCCGGGCGGATCGATCTTCTCTTCAACAATGCCGGTATTGGCGGAACCATCCAGTACGAGAAGGTAACGATCGAGGACTGGAAGACGATCATCGACACCAACCTCTGGAGTGTCATCTACGGTGTCCATGCCGCAATCCCGATCATGCTGAAGCAGGGATCCGGCCACATCGTCAACACGAGCTCGGTTGCCGGGATCGTGCCGCTGCCGTACCAGGCCCTCTATGCAACAACCAAGTTCGGCGTTACCGGCATGACGGAGAGCCTCCGGTTCGAGTTCATGGACCGGGGCCTGCATTTCTCGACCATCTGCCCGGCCAATAT
>NZ_PIZH01000743.1 GCF_002835825.1 Methanoregula sp.
ATGCCAGCACCGGATTTAATGCAAGATCTCGCTATGCCGGCTGCCGATCCAGCCGGGGGCCTTCACGGTGCAGAACATGCGCTCATCGCGATGATGCCGCTCCATGTCCTTTGCGACCGCTGGGATATCGGGGGGCTCTCATCGCCGGGATATGGCGAGGAGGGGGAACCGGTCATTTTTGTGTATGATGCCTGTGAAGGCGGTATCGGGTTAGCCGAAAAAGGGTATCGCCTCATCATGGATCTCATCACCAGTGCCTTCCAGATGGTGCGGGACTGTCCCTGCGAGGACGGGTGTCCGTCCTGCATCCACTCGCCCAAGTGCGGGAACGACAACCAGCCTCTCGACAAAAGCGCTGCCGGGTTCATCCTTGGACGCCTCTGTGGAGAAATGCCGGCCCGGGACCGCGAAACAGTCCCTGTAACGCCAGGGACCGTCACCTCATAACAAGAAATCAGTCCACGAGGATTTCGCGTGGATCCGCTTCAGCCGGGTCATCTTCGAAGATGAACAGCTCGTCAATCCGTGCATGCAGGGTGCGTGCCACGTCATGGGCAAGTTTCAGCGAAGGATTGTACTTCCCCTGTTCGAGGAAGACGATGGTCTCCCTCCGTACGCCTACGATTTTTGCAAGGTCATCCTGGGTCATGGCGAGTCGCGCCCGGTATTCTTTTATCCGTGTCTGCATGGGGTCCTCAGAACTCGGTATACCGTTTTGGTTGTTCGTATACACATACTCTGCCGTGAGTGGGCAGAAGCCCATCAGTCGACATCCCCTTTCCGGAAGAGCCATGCCTGGAAGAGCACTGCGGACAGTGCCAGAACTACAACGGAGATCGCAAGAGCGTTCTGGGCACTAAGTTTGAGAATGTTGAGGTAATCCAGCCAGAAGAGGCCGTTCATGAAGAAGAGCCCGGTCAGCCATGACCAGGAAAGCCCATATTCCCCGATCTTCTTGGATCGCTCATCAGATTCCGGGTCATCCCCGTATCTGCGGTGACGCGTGATGCCGGTGACAAGGAATGCAATTCCTGCACAGAGCAGGATGGTGCCGATGACTGCCTCGC
>NZ_PIZH01000744.1 GCF_002835825.1 Methanoregula sp.
ATTTTGGACTTTAAATCCTGCTGGCCTGCGGAAGTCCCGGTCAGCTGGGCGAGTTCAACGTTCTTTGGCCGGATAACGGCAACGGAGGCGAGCATCTTCCTGATGACCTCGGCCCGCTCCTTGTCACTGATCGGATCCTCTTCGAGCGCATCGATGAGGTCGATGAGTTTGGTCTCGATGACCGGCAGCATCTGGTTGACGGAGTGCAGGAAGGACGGTTCGATGGGGATGTAGAAGTTCCGCACATCATCCGGGTCGGGCAGGATATGGACAAACGTTGTATCGTTGACCGGGTAGATGATGTTCGGGCTCTTCATGGACCGGAGATCTTTTTTGAGCTCAGAGAGGAAGAGCGGGATGCCGTAGGTGTTGACCGGGAAGGTGTGGAGGTATTCGAGGAGATGGGGGCTTGCCCTGACATACTCCTTGGCATTGGCCGGCAGCATCTTGTACAGGGCGCTTGACTCGATGTCGGTGTAGAAGTCGATGTTCGAGTCGACCGTCTCGGGTTTGAAGGGGAGATTGACGGCAACGGAGAGCGTTCCCATGGATCTACACCTTTGCAAAGCTCATGGGGATGACCTTCATCCCGTAGCCCGGGTGAACCTCGAAGCTGACAAGGTTACCGGTGGTCTTTCGTGCACCCCGGACCTTGATGACCTCCATGACCATCACGTACTTGTCCCCGACCAGGGCCTTTTTCATGTTCAGGTGCGCATCGCAGATCGAGCGGATCCGCACCAGCGTGTCCTCTTCAAACGCGTACGTGTGGAGCGTGACGAGGATGGTCTTGCCGTGATCGACCAGCGACTTGCAGTTGGTGAAGAAGGTGAGGATAGTGTCCGTCTGGGCATATTCGGTAAAGAGTGTTAAGGAGTCGACAATGACCACCTCAGATTTGCTCTTCTGGATGTGGGAGATGAGCTGGGCAAGCAGCCCGTCCATCTCCTCCTTTTTCCATTCGAACCCGACAACGTGCAGGTGGAAGACCTTGAGGTAGCCCCAGGCAAAATAGTCGGAGATATCAAGGCTCATCGACTCCGTCTGCTTGATGAAACTCTTGCTGG
>NZ_PIZH01000745.1 GCF_002835825.1 Methanoregula sp.
ATGTGGACACGGATATCTCCTGAGTCTAAATTGAGCTTCCCCTCCTCAAATCTTTGTCGGCATAAAAAAACAGGCCGGCTGCCGGTAAAGTTCTGAATTGTATCCTGATGTGCGTGAGGTTCTTTGTCAGAGGGACTGCATTCCGCCCCGGGTCCGGCCCCGTATTGAGCCCGGATTGCACCGGCCGGATTATCCCGGGTGACGAATTCGCGGTTTTGGGTGACTATTATTTTCTGATTTGCCTAATTCTGCGTTATCTCTCTAATCGGAGAGAGGTATGAACCCGGAAAAATTACTAAACAGAGCTAATTGGCGGCCTCCGGAATTTCCGGTCGACCTGCACTACCTCCCAAACCTGATTTTCGCGTTTACGGGGCCGCGATTTTTCCGGCCTGCGGCAGAAACTGTCCGCCTGCCAGATCCGGTCCTGCCCGGAATCCGCCATACCGACCATACCCTTATTGTACTGGAATTGCCAAAACCATAGTAAGGAAGTGAACGAATGCCCGAACTGGATACACCGCACCGGCGCAGGAGTCCTGTCATCAAAAAGCTGGAGGCAGCAGCTCCCGCTATCCGTTCACAGTTCGGCCTCAGAAAGATCGGCATCTTCGGATCGTTTGCCCGGGGCGAAGAGACACGGACAAGCGACGTGGACGTGCTCGTGGATTTTGCTGAAGGGTATGCAACGCTGAGGAATTTTGTCGGGCTTGCCGACCGGCTCGAAGCGCTCCTCAGACGGAAAGTTGATCTCATAACGGTCGAAGGGATTGACAAGTATATCCGGAACAATGTGGAAGCAGAGGTGATCTGGTTTGAAGGATGACCGGGTGTACATCCGGCATATCCTGGACGAGATCGCATTCTTACGAAAGATATCTGACGGAAAGACGCTCCAGGACCTGAGGAATGACGATTATTTTGCGCATGCGGTCAGGAGCGCAATCGAAGTGATCGGAGAAGCTGCAAAAAACGTTCCCGACAGGATCAGGACAGAAAACCCGGATATCCCGTGGCGGGAAATGGCAGCGCTCCGGGACCGGGTTATTCACGGGTAGTTCCGGAT
>NZ_PIZH01000746.1 GCF_002835825.1 Methanoregula sp.
GTTCAGGAGTGATTCCGATGACCAGGCAAACATGGTCCGGTAGATCTCCTCTGCCGCGGTCACCCGCCCGTTCTGGGTCCAGCTCCGTTTGGAGAGCCGGCCCTTCCCGTCCTTTGGCTTCACGGGAATATGTGCCACATCCACGTCCAGCAGGGCCGGTGTGAGCCGCAGCATTGCTACACGGGAGAACTGTTCCGAGGCTTCCAGTGCTGCTGCTACCCCGGAGAAACAACTTTCAGGACCGGGCTCTATGACCGGCAGTTCGGCAAGTTCGCCGTAATACCGGGAGTCCTGCGAGGTCTGCGATCCCAAAGCTTCCGGATCATCCCCTGCCACCAGTATAACACCGCCGATCAAGCCCTGGGCGGAAGCCTGCAGGAGAGGATCGGCACAGGCATTGACGCCGACATTCTTGATGATCACGGCTGCCCTTCGGCCTTCCAGCGAATCGCCGAGTGCATATTCGAGAGCGGTCTTCTCGTTTACCACCATCTCCGCTTTCACGCGTGCGCCAAGATCCGTTACCGGAAAGCCCGGCACGGTATACTGCCGGTCGGTACAGGAGAGCAACGCCTCAGTTATTACATCAATACCTTTCATTCATCCCTCCCGGGAACAAGATCGCACCCGGCACAGTTCGTGCACATTGTCCGGGCAAGACCAGGATCGAGATCCGCGGCCTCAAGAGCGTCCCGGTGAATTGTAAAAATGTTCTTCAGTCGGTCAGCTGTCGGGCGGGGCATACCGGCAAGTTCCGCAACCGGGTTGAGCGGGCGCAGGACGGGAATAACGCCGTGGCTGGTCAGCCTCCTGATGCAGGCGGCCAGTTCCGCATCCGTCTCGCCAAGGCCTATAATGACATTGGAAAAGACACGGTTCTTCCCGAAGAGTTCGACCGAGCGGTCGAGAACCTGCCAGATCTGGCCATAGTCGAGCCCGGGACACATCTTAAGAAACAGTTCCGGTGTCGCGGCTTCGAGGTTGAATTTCACTTCGGCAACGCCAATCTCATGAAGCCGTCCGGGGGTCTTCTCCGTCGGGTAAATGGAGACACCGATCGGA
>NZ_PIZH01000747.1 GCF_002835825.1 Methanoregula sp.
GTCACGGATCGGAAAAAAGCAGAGGAAGCTCTCCGTGAAAGCGCGTCCCTGCTCCGCTTTGTCCTTGAAAAACTGCCGGTCGGCGTCTGGATAACGGATGCAAAAGGTGTCATCCGGTCAGGTAATACCGCAGGCCGCATAATTTGGGGCGGTGCCCTGAATGTGGGCATGGAAAATTTCCATGAATCTAAAGGATGGTGGTTCAGCACCGGAAAACGCATCGAACCTGATGAATGGGCGGTAGCGCGTGCCATTACCCGGGGAGAGAGTTCGATCGACGAAGAGGTTGAGATCGAGTGCTTTGACGGTACGCACAAGATCATTCTCAATTCGGCAATTCCCATCAGGAACGAGCGCCAGGAGATTGTCGGGGCAATCATTGTCAACCAGGACATCACCGGACGCAAAAAAATGGAAACTGAACTCCTTTCGACCACCCGGAATCTCAAGAAAGCACAGGAAATGGGACAGATCGGCAACTGGGCGTGGGATATTGTCAAAAATACCCTTCACTGGTCCGATGAAGTGTACAGGATCTTTGGTGTCGACCGGGCGTTCCCCGTGAGTTTTGATGGAATAAGAACCCTGGTCCATCCTGATGACAAGGAAAAGAATGAAGAGAAGGTCAGGGAACTCCTTACAATAACTGATTTTGGCGAGCTTGAGATTCGGATCGTCCGTCCTGATGGTGAAGTCAGGCACATTTACCAGAGTGCAGAAGTCTCGCGGGACAAGAATGGCGAGGCTGTTCAGATTTTCGGGATTATCCAGGATATCACCGAACGGAAGAAAATGGAGGATGCCCTCCGGAATGCAAAGGAAGATCTCGAGATGCGTGTCAGGCAGCGGACGGAAGATCTCGTCGCCGCGAACCAGATGCTTGCATGGGAAGTTGCAGAACGCAAAAAGGCTGAGGAAAAGATTCAGGCATCCCTGAAAGAAAAAGAAGTACTCCTCAAAGAGATCCATCACCGGGTAAAAAATAACCTGCAGATTGTAGCCAGCCTCTTCAACCTCCAGGCCCGGTACATCACAGATACCAGGATTCTTGACGCTGTC
>NZ_PIZH01000748.1 GCF_002835825.1 Methanoregula sp.
CGTCCATAGTGCGTACCTACCTCTTTCTTCAGGAGCCGGGTATATATCCGTTCCGGTGCCGCCGGGTGTCCGGCCATTGGTGCGGGAGTTTCACGATCCCGTCCTGCCGTGCATGCGGGGCCGGGCAGGTGCCCGGCCTGAAACGGACAAAAGAGGAAGCCGTGATTATGAGCGGGGGTATCCCATTCCCTTCAGGGTTGTTGTTATCTCTTCAAGGATGGCCGGATCGTCGATGGTTGCGGGGACGGTATACGGGATCCCGTCTGCAATCTTCTTGATGGTGCCCCGGAGGATCTTCCCCGAGCGGGTCTTGGGGAGGCGGGCCACTACGGCGGCTGCCTTGAACGAGGCGATCGGCCCGATCTTCTGCCGCACCAGCGCGATGAGTTCGGGCTCGATCGCTGCAGGTGATCTTGCAACGCCGCTTTTCAGGACCACAAAGCCCAGCGGCACCTCGCCCTTGACCGGGTCGTGGACACCGGCAACTGCGCATTCCGCAACATCGCGGTGGGATGCAAGCACCTCCTCCATTGCGCCGGTCGAGAGCCGGTGGCCCGCGACATTGATGATATCGTCGGTCCTCCCCATGATCCAGACGTACCCGTCCTCATCGATGAACCCGGCATCCGAGGTCAGATAATAGCCCGGGTAGGCCGAGAAGTACGTTTTCACAAAATCCGCATCGTTGTTATAAAGGGTGACAAAGCAGCCGGGCGGGAGCGGCAGTTTCACGACAATGTTGCCGGTCTCCCCGGCCGGCGTGTCCGTGCCATCGGCGTTTTTGACCCCGACGATATAGCCCGGTACCGGTTTGGTGCAGGAGCCCGGTTTTACCGGCAGGAGTTCAAGACCGGCGCAGTCCGCTCCAATCGCCCAGCCGGTCTCGGTCTGCCACCAGTGGTCGATGACCGGAACCCCGAGCCGGTCCTGCGCCCAGAGAAGGGTGTCCGGGTCACAGCGTTCACCCGCAAGGAAGAGCATCCTGAACCCCGTCAGATCGTACTTCCTGATGAACGCCTCGGCCTCGTCCTCTTTTTTTATCTCCCGGAACCCGCTGG
>NZ_PIZH01000749.1 GCF_002835825.1 Methanoregula sp.
CCCGTATGTCTCGATGCATGGCAGCACGCAGAAGATGGTGGACCACCTGGTCGCCGCGCTGATGGCACGGGGTGTCGAGGTGAAGCCGTTCAACCTGATCCGGACCGATATCGGGGAACTCGCGCTCGCGCTCGTGGATGCCGCGACCGTTGTCATGGCGACCCCGACCGTCCTCTTCGGGCCTCACCCGCAGATCGTCTATGCCACGTACCTTGCCAACGCGCTGCGGCCCAAGACCAGGTATGCCTCGGTCATCGGCTCCTATGGCTGGGGCGGGAAGAGCGCCGAGACCATTGTCTCGATGCTCGACCACCTCAAAGTGGAGGTGCTCGAACCGGTGCTCGCGAAATGCCTGCCCGACGAGGCTGCCATGCAGGGGCTCGACCGCCTTGCCGACCAGATCGCATCAAAGCACAAGGAAGCGGGGATCTCCTGACCCAACCGTTTTCCCCGTCCCTTTTTTTCCGCCCGGCCCCGGGGCCATGGCAAACGCTAATACCCCTTCAGGCAACACCCATTAATGATGGAGCGCCTGCGGTATCTCTCCTCGATCGTGGCGGACGTTGGGGAGATCTTTCTTTATGTCGCACCGGTCACCTGCGTCCCCCTGATCGTGGCCCTCATCTTCGCCGAGTGGCACATGCTCCTCCCGATGGCAGCGGTCCCGGCGATCCTTTTTGTTCTTGGCATCGTCCTGCGTTCGCTCCCGCGGCATGAGCGCGGGGTGCGCCTCTCGATGGCGTTCTGCTCGGTGGCGCTCTTTTTGCTGCTCGCTCCCCTGGTGAGTGCCGTCCCGTTCATCCTCGGGGCACAGATGAGCCCGGTCGATGCTCTCTTCGAGGCGATGGCGGGGTGGACCGGCACGGCATTTACGATGATGCAGTCGCTGGATTCGGCTCCAAGGACCCTGCTCTTCTGGCGGTCGTTCATGCAATGGGTTGGCGGCATCGGGATCATCGCGTTTGCGATCGCCATCGGGAGCAGCACCGGCCTCTTCCGCTCAAAGATCTTCCGCACAGAGAGCCGGGACGAGCCGTTCCTCCCGACCCTTGTGAC
>NZ_PIZH01000750.1 GCF_002835825.1 Methanoregula sp.
CCTGTTACTGGTTCCGGGAATCCCAGCCCGGTCATCCACCCGGCGATCGTTTCCGCCATTGCGAGCGCCTGTTCATGCTCTTCTTCTGTTGAAGAGACTCCGCTCGGCCGGACCGGATCGATATCGACCGGAAACCAGCGGCGCCGGAGAATGTCCGCATCTGACGTGGTTGCGTCCCTGGGCCCGCATTTCGCAATCCGGTTCTTCCTCCGGGCAAGGAGCGCCGGGTTCACCTCGTTCAGGGTTACGTAAATTCCCTGCACCTCCGGATCCGTGTCAAGCACCGTAACCTGCCGGACGAGTGTTTCCGGATCCCTGAAATAACCGGAGTGGATTCCCCGTCCGGTGATAGCCCGGACTTCAACAACCTGATCAGGGCCGGTAAAAAGGGAGGCTCCTGCCTGGAGCTTCTCTGTCCCATCAGCCATTCCGCACCTCCACCGTGCCGCCCGGAAGGATCTCGAACATCCTCCAGCCTTCGTGGGCGACCCATATCCAGAGCTGCTTCGTGAACGTATCGCCCAGCGCAGCCCACCGGAGCAGGGCGACCTCAACCGGGTACTTCTCCCCGACATGCTGGGCTCCCGTGATCCCATGCCGGGACCGGATACCCATGACAAAGAGGACAGAATTTCCCCGGATAGCTGCTATCAGCCGGGGTCCGGAAGAGGTGGATACCCTGCTCACCAGGTATCCCCGGGCATGGAGCAGGGTCATGACTTCGGCTTCGACTTTCCGGGCCCGGATGCTGTCCGGTACATGATTCAGTTCCCTGGAGGTTCGTGAGAGGTTTCCTGCGGTTTTCGTTGATCCCGGAATCGCCGGCCCGGTTCCGCTGCTCTCCGGCATGATCACGCACCTCCTTCCTGAGATTCCGGCAGTTCTTCCAGCGAATCCGGAAGGACAATGAACCGCCGCCAGCCCGGCCCGGGCTCTTTCAGCACCAGCGCCTTTGAGACCATCCTTTAGTACCCGAACGACCGGAACGCGGCAAGATCCTTTGCATTTTTTTCCGCAATCTGTTCTCTCTTGTCACGATTCCCCTTCGTGTACCG
>NZ_PIZH01000751.1 GCF_002835825.1 Methanoregula sp.
TGGCGAGATACTGATGTGGGGGAGGACAGCGGGGATCATGAAGGATCTTGCAGACCCTGCCATCACATTTTGGCCCATAACAACCCCGTTTGGGCTGACAGCAAACCAGCACGTTCCCAAATGAAATACCGGTTATCAGCAGTTTCCCTTCAAACACCATTCCCTCACCGGGTGGATCTCCCCAGGTACTCGTGACGCTTTTCCGGAATTCAGGCTCAAGGGTATCATACCATTTGCAATAATCTTCCGTGGGCACCTGTGCGATAGCGCCCCCTTTGGCAACAATATCCTGAACCGTTGTCCACCGGAATTCACAGAGGGCACGACGTTCGAGGATACGACGTATAAGATCCTGCCCGTTTTCAGGAATCTCATCTATCGTGTAACCCTCATCTTTCAGCCGGTGTAATATGTTAACCATGCTCTGGAGACCGTTCATATGGGAAGCACTGCCAACCGTTGCCTCGACACCATGGCAGGGGCTGTTGTTGAGCATGAATACTACTTTTCTGTCGGATTTAGGAGTATTTTTAAGACGAATCCAGCGTTTGATTCTCCCGGCAACCCGATCACAACGTTCAGGTATGGCGGTACGGGTCCCATCAGATCCGGTTTTTTCAAACGTTGCTCCTATCATGACGGGCTCGATTACCCCGTCATACTCCGGGAGGGAAACTGCCCAGGGAATGTCATCAACGAGTCCCTTGAGAGTCCGCCACTCTTCAAGTGACTGGTGATAGGCGATGATGGGTTGGAAGACCGGGATGTTCAGTTCTTTAATCAGATCGATACTCATCCGGAAAGGCTCACGGTCTTCATTAACCGGTTCATTGGGGTCATTGATGGTGGAAAGGAGATTGATAATCGCCGAGACACGGGGTGAGCCGCAATCCATGAAGAACGTCCTGATACAATCCAGCAGACCCTGAGATCCAAGATTCTTATTCTTAAGACAGTCCGTGAAAACCGGTATAACCGGCAGGTTCACGGATTCAAGAGCCCGGATCAGCTCGTTCTCGACAGCAAGGTTGCCATTTGCCCAGAACGTGTGGTC
>NZ_PIZH01000752.1 GCF_002835825.1 Methanoregula sp.
GCATTCCCGCGAGGAGATGGACGAGACCTTCATCGTCGTTTCCCACGATATGGAGTTCGTGCGGGACATCTGCGACCGCCTTGCGCTGATGCGGGGCGGCAAGATCGTCGAGATCGGCAAGACTGCCGATGTGCTTGCGATCCTGACCGAGGAAGAGCGCAAGGTGATGAGCCAGCCGACCGGTTGAGGTCGTCCATGGTCTCTATCCATCTCGACGGAGAACGGCGCGATGTCCCTGAAGGAGCCTCGCTCTCCTCCCTCCTGCCCGAGCATCCCGTTGGTTGTGCGGTCGGCATCATCCGCCCGGCCATGAAAGAGCAAGCTGCAACGGGCAGCCTGGCGCTGGCGACAACTGCCGGCGAAATCATCGTGGAGAAAACCGGTGACGGCACCACGTTTCTCACCGGAGATATTACGCAGAAGCTCGCCCTCCACTGGAGCGACCGGTACGCCGCGGCGTTTGGCCCGTTTGCCGCATCGTTTGTCCCGGAGCGCAAACCCCACCTGTACGAGCGGGGCGACGGCATCCTCGGGTGCGGGGGCTACGACCCCGCCCGGTCCTACCTCATCTTTGCGAAGAGCCGGCACTCGGCCGACCACGGCGCTGCGGCCGGCGGGGGCGTTGTCGGCAGGGTGGTGAGCGGCAGGGCAGTGCTCGAACGCTGGACCACCGGTGATGCCGTCACGAAGGTCGAACCGGTCATCAGCTGGGCTGACACGAGCCGGTCGTTCACGACAACGGATACCGGGCTTCTCCCTGAGGAAGGCATGCAGGTCGTCACCTACATCGGAATCGTGGCGCAGGGATACACTCCCGATCGGATTGACCCGGAATCGGCAGGCAGTGTCGAGCATCTTCTCGTCGCTCTCCAGCGGGGGAGGTTTGTCGTGGGGCGTGCGACAGGCACGCATATCCTCGACCCCCGTCTTGCCGGCACGGCAGGTGTGCCAAAAGAGCACCGCGGCCCCCGCCGCGAAGGAACCGTAACGGTCAGAACGGAGGGGAAGTCCGCCGGGAGCGTCTACATCTATCGTTCGGATGTCCCCTCAAGTC
>NZ_PIZH01000753.1 GCF_002835825.1 Methanoregula sp.
GTCCGGATCGATCCCGGTTCTGTTCACCGGCATTGGTACAATACGGAGGCCGGAAATCGGGACATTTTCAATGGCTTTTTCGGCGAAATCCGGGTTTTAAACGGGGATAATTTTGCGGGAGATCCCTGAATCGCAATTCAGAGCGTTCCGGTGAACAAAAGTCCGGAATCCGGGGTCAATACGGGCCCGGATCAGGGTCGGCAGAATGCCGCAGCCCCTGCTTCCTGCATGGGGAGAGATGGGCCCTACCGTCCCACGCTGATTCCGGTGTTCATGCCGTATTCCTTTTCAAGGCTTCTCATCTTTGGCAGGTATTTTTCCTGGAAGCTGGTGTACAGGTCCCGCCACACCACATATTTCGGAAGATAAGTCCCGTCATAATATTGGTCATATGCCGCCTGTGCGCTGCTGAACTTCTGCTGGTTGTAGTGCTTCTCTTCGTATGTCCGGCTGTTTTCGAGCTTTGTCTTCCAGTAGATGACTTCCGCGTACAGGGTATCCAGCTGCGCTTCCGATGACCGGACGGCATGGGCAGCCACCGATACTTTCTCGCCTTCAGCATCAATGGCCCTGAGCAGCGTGGCATCCGAATACTCCCGGTCAATGGTTTCGAATGCCCTGCCCTCCGAGACCACGATAACCTTCGGGTCAGATGTGAGACGGATGCCCCCGGTCATGAGGTAATTGTCATAGGTGGGGATAACCGGCGATGTGCTCTCGATGAGTGCGTACCCGGTATCCCGGAAGGCGTACGCGGCCGGTGCCCTGATGCCGAGCGCCATGTGGCGTTCGTTATCAAACTGGAGGAGGGCAACGCCGTACCCGAGTTCCTTTAAGAGAAGAGCAAGGAGGAACGACTTCTCCCCGCAGATGCCGCCCCAGTTCTCGTACAGGATGGTGTACGTGTACCGGCCGATGAACTTCTCCCCCTGCCCCCCCTCGCCCACCCCCACCCCCCCCCCGCCATCCCCCCCCCCCCCCCCCCCCCGCCCCCCGCCCCCCCCCACCCCCGCCCCCCCCCCCCCCCCCCCCCCCCCCCCCCCGCCCCTCCCCC
>NZ_PIZH01000754.1 GCF_002835825.1 Methanoregula sp.
CCCGGGGGACCAGGGGCCGGCAACCGGGCACCCTCACCCGGTTCGCCGGCAGCCCGTATGGTGCTACCGGTCAGGGAGGGGATATCCCGGGCAAGGAACATCCCAAGACCAGTGTTCTTCCCACACCCCCGTTCGAAGATAAGGCCCTTCTCACCGGCTACGATTCCCATGCCATTGTCCTCCCACACAATGACGAGGTTTCCGCTGGATGGCATCGCCGATTCCCGCACCTCCGTCACTCGCTCGCCATGCCGGATTGCATTGTCAAGGAGATTGAAAAAGACCTTCCGCAGCATCGGATCGGCATACACTTCGAGCCCTGGATCAAGAGAGCTTCTGATCACGACACCGTCCGCATGAACTTCACGTTCGGTTGCGGTGAGCACCCCCACAGGATTCTGCCAGATAGGGATCTCTGCACCAAAAGGTTCGTACTCTTTGGTGAAGGCGATCTGTTCCTCGATTATCTCCGCCACCTGCATGGCATGCCCAGGGTTGTCCTCAGCCATGGCGGCATCGCATGTCGGTTCTGATGCAAGAGTAAGGAAGGTTTTCAGCGCAAAGAGCTGGTTCCTGATATCATGGCGGGTGATTCCCGTCAGAAGACCAAGTCTCCGGTTTGCCGCCTGCTCGCGTATGTCTCGTGTTGATTAAAACGCTTTCTTATCCCGGGATGCGGGAATCCACCGGCAGATTCGGCAACAATACCGTCAGTCCGTGACGTTCATTTCCCGATGATCCGCTGCCCGTTGATCCTTACCGCTGGCAGGATCATCGATCCGATTGTCCGGGTTTTTCTGCCAAGACCGTCGATGGCGTGCATGAGCGAGAAGACGTTGCCGGAGAGAATGGCACTCCGGACCGGTTCCTGGAACGCTCCGCCCTCCATGAAGAACGCATTGGAGAGTTCGACCGAGAACTCACCGCTCAGGGGATTTGCCGTGTGTGCCCCGACAATGTTGTGGATGAAGAGCACCCGCCCGGCATCCACATTCCCGCGCGTTCCATCGACAATGAGGTTGTGGTGGCCGATCGAGGTCGAGCCGCCGTACCC
>NZ_PIZH01000755.1 GCF_002835825.1 Methanoregula sp.
GTGCTGCGGCCTTTTCCGGGACCGGAAGGACCGGCATGCTGAACGGTGCGGGGATGAGCGAAGCACCGGCGGCAGGGGCAGGGTCGAGGCTCCGGCTGGTCATGCAACCTCTCCCGGGAGGGACGGGCCTGCTGCCTGCTGCAGTGCCAAAAAAAAGCCGGTCCCCTGCCGGCATCAGGTGGTCAGGAACAGGAACGCTTCCCTGAGGGAAGATGGGACAATACCGCCGATGGTGGTCATCGGTACCGTCGTTGTCGCAGTCCAATGGATCGCTCATAAGGAACACTAATCCAGCGCAATGACTGGATTATGCTAATGAGCTGTAGTCATGGTTGGATTATGAATGTATCGCTCGCCCGTGGCCTTTGCGGCAGCCCCGGGACGACTGCCAAAAAAAGAGCGCAGGCGCCGGTTACACAATTTTCATATATTCTTATGACCATCAGTAATCAACAATGCATATCCCCACTCCCGAAGAGCTCCGCTCGCGCCGCGAGACCCTCGGCATCAAGCAGACCGACCTTGCCCGGAGGGCCGGCATCAGCCAGTCCATGGTCGCCAGGATCGAGGCCGGCAATGTCGATCCCCGCGTCAGCACCCTCAACAAGATCATCGCCGTGCTCAACAGCGCCGAGCCCCGGACCATCCTCGCTTCCCAGATCATGCACACGCCGGTCCTCTCGGTCCGGCCGCAGGACACCATCCTGCGTGCGGTCGAGATCTTCGAGAAGAACAATATCTCCCAGCTCCCGGTCATCGAGGCCGGTATTCCGGTCGGCTGCATCTCCGAGTCGGTCATCGTCAAGGCCATCGAGCAGCAGCGCATGCACCGTACGCACTACTTCCTGGTCAAGGACTTCATGGAGGCCTCGTTTCCCACTGTTCCCCCGGACATGGACGTGGAGACGGTCATCAACATCCTCCAGCAGAACCACGCGGTCCTGGTGGTGGAAGGGAGGAGCGTGCGGGGCGTCATCACCAAGCACGACCTCATCTCGCTCATTGATTGAGGGATTTTTTTGCTCTGGTGAAACGGGCATGAACCGGCAGGGT
>NZ_PIZH01000756.1 GCF_002835825.1 Methanoregula sp.
CCCCCCAGTGCACCTCTGCAAGGAACTGCTGGATCGCTGTCATTTTCATCGGGCCGCGCCAGACCACCGGCGTGCTCGTGTCCGGCAACAGGAACGCCATCGAGAGGGCCGAGAGGTTGCCGGTTACGGGCACGGGTTCAATCGTGTTGGCAGTCACCCCCGGCCGCTGGTCCTCGATGCCCAGCATCTTGGGGATGTTCGGGCCGTGGAAGTCAAGGTCGAGGATGCCGGTCTTCTTCCCGTGGTTTGCGAGCGCGAACGCGAGATTGACGGAGACGGTGGACTTGCCCACCCCGCCTTTCCCGCTCAGCACGAGGATGACGTGCTTCACGTTGATCTTTGCTTTCGGGGGCAAACCTTTAGGCGCAGCTGCGGTTTTCTTTGACGGGCAAGTCTCACAGTTTTCGGTGCAGTTCTCATCGCAGGTCTCAGGATTCTTTCGTGGAGTATCTGTCATCGGATCATCTCGTCAGGGGATTATGAGAAAAAATGAGCGTTCTCGTAATCAGTCTGCCTTCTCTTCCTCGGTCACCTGCGCAAGCACCTGCGCCGTAGGGCCGATGTCGATGATCTTCCCGCCCCGCATCAGGGCGAGCCGGTCGCAGATGTCGCGGACAAAGTCCATATCGTGCGAAACCACGATGAAGGTCTCGTCCATCTCGTCGCGGGCATGCAGGATCGAGTGCTTGACATCCTGCTTTGTTATCGGGTCCATGGTGCCGGTCGGCTCATCGAGGATCACGAGCCTTGGCTCGCGGATCAGCACCTGGGCGAGCGCCACCCGGTGCCGTTCACCATCCGAGAGTTCGCCGGGCATCCGGTTTAAGATGGCCTTTGCCTTCTCTTCTGAGAACCCGGCCATCCGGAGCGTGACTACGGCTTTTCTAATCGCAAGCTCCTTGGGGAACTCAAGGCCGATCGAGTCCGTCAGGTTGTCGATGACCGTGCGGTGGGGGAAGAGGTCGTACTCCTGGTGGAGGAGGCCGATATACTCCTTGGCCCGGCCCCGCTGGTCGATACCGGGCTTGGTCATGTCGATCCACTCGTCGCC
>NZ_PIZH01000757.1 GCF_002835825.1 Methanoregula sp.
GGTGAGTGCCGGAATCGCCCTCACCCAGTACTTCATTGCCCGGTGGGCCGGGGAGCACGGGTACGCGAGGATCCTCACCGGCCAGGGCGCCGACGAGCTCTTCGGGGGCTATGCCCGGTACAGCGTGTCGGAGGATCTCGAAGGAGAACTCGCGCGGGACTTCGCGGGCCTGGAACTGCAGGCATGCCGCGACCAGGCGATCGCGGCGCTTCACGCAACCTGCCTCTCCCTGCCCTACCTCGACCTGCGGGTTGTGCGCGCTGCCCGTGCCATCCCCGCGAGCCGGAAGGTGCAGGGCAGCCACCGGAAGATCCCGTTAAGAACGGTCGCAGAACGCCACATTCCGCAGGATCTCGCATGGTACGAGAAGAAAGCCATGCAATACGGGAGCGGAGTATGGGCGACCCTCCGGAAGCTTGCCCGTAAAAATGGTTATAAAACGTCCATGCAAGATTACATAGACCAGATCATCAGGGTGGAACATGGTCTCTGAAAAAGATGTACAACATATCGCGGAGCTTGCTGACGTCGGCGTCAGCGCAGGAGAACTGGAGAATTTTACCCACCAGTTCAATGCAATCATTGAATACTTCGATACCCTCGACCGTGTCGAGGGAAAAGAGGAGATAACACGAGATCTCTACAATGTCCTGCGCGAGGATGTGGCCGAGCCCTCGCTCCCGCAGGAAGATGTCCTGCGCAATGCACCGGCCCAGGAAGACGGGTTCATCAAGGCGCCGAGGGTGATGTAGTGCCGGCACAGACCATCACGTTCGAACCCGAAGACAAGTACAACGCATTCCTTACGGTCTGCAACAAACCATCACATACCAGTGGTAAACTGGCCGGCATCGCAGTTGCCGTCAAAGACAATATTTCGACACAGGGTATCGAGACCACCTGCGCCTCGAAGATCCTCAGGGGCTATGTTCCCCCGTACGTTACCCATGTGTGCGCGCTCCGTAAACCGGCAGGCCCGGCGATCGCGGGCCGACCGATCAAGGTCGGACTCCGCATGGGCGCCAGCACCAGCATCCCCCTCTGCAGCCCC
>NZ_PIZH01000758.1 GCF_002835825.1 Methanoregula sp.
CGGGTTGGGGTCCGTTGTGGGATCTGGGGATGGATGTCCGCGAGTTACCGCCTCGAGCGTTTTTCACGCGTCGGCACCGCAAAGTGGAGCGAGGCAAGGAGCCCGAGACGGTCTTCGATAAGGGCGTTGATAGTCTGGATTGCAGCCTTCAGATCCGAAGGGAGGTCGATGGAGATGTATTCGAGTTCGCGTTCGAAAACATACGGCCGTACATCAGGATCGTTCTCGGTCCGTGTCTCGACATGGGCGATCGCGAGGTTGGCGCAGACCTCCTGCACCTTCTCCTGGGCCCCGCCCGGTGATGCAGTCATGGCGAGGATGAGGGGCTTATCGGCTGTCGCCATATAGCGCTGGGCCAGGAAGACATATGCATAGTTCCCCACGGCACGGTGGCATTCGTCCACGATAAGGAGTGACACATCGGAGAGCGTGTAACGCCCGGCAATGAGGTCGTTTTTGATTACCTGGGGGGTCGCAAGGATGACGGACGCCCGGTTCCAGTCAGCGGACCGCTCATCGGGAGGGGCTTCTCCGGTGAACATCACAAACGGGGATGCATCCGATCCTTCAGACCCCTCGGGGTTCTTTGCGAGCAGGTATTTCTCAAAATAGCGGAGGTGCTGCTCCACGAGCGGTTTGGTCGGGGCGAGCATCAGTACCCGGCCCCCCTCGTTGTAGAGCCGGGATGCGGCAACGAGCAGGGAGACGGCGGTTTTGCCAAGACCCGTGGGGAGGATCACCATGGTGTTGGCATCCAGTGCCTTCATCGCGATGGAGAGCTGGTACTCGCGCTTCTCGATGGCGTCCGGTTTGATGAGGGGGTGGCTGATGAATGCCATTGGTTGGTGAGAGGGTTGGTCTGCCCGGGTAATAAGAGGATTGTGGGTGAGGGGAAAATGTGGAATTGATTGGAGGTTGGCCGGTTTTCTTGAGAAATGAATAGCAAAATCCTCTGCGATGTTGCGAGCCTTCCCACCCCCTTCGGGGTGCTGAGGGTCTTCAAACCCGAAGCATGAGAAGAACGCTCTGCGTTCTTCGATTCGTTGTCGCT
>NZ_PIZH01000759.1 GCF_002835825.1 Methanoregula sp.
ACCACGTTGGTCTGGCGCTCGTCGGCGAACTCATCCATGGTCGCCGCCATGATGCCGATCTCGTCCTTCCGGCGGATGTTTAACCGGGCCGAGAGGTGGCCGTTTCGGAGCTCCTTGATCATCACGACGACCTGCTGCAGGGGGTACGAGATCGAGCGGCCGAAGACGATGGCGATGATGGCACCGATGGCAATCGATGCGATCATCAGCGCGACGATGACATCGCGGATCGTGTCGATGGGCCCGGTGTAGTCTGCGAGTTCTGCGCGGGAGACGATGTACCAGTCAAGGGGTTCGTAGTAGGTGTAGGCGTCGAGCACCTGGGTTCCGTCGACCTCGTGGGGAATGGCACCCTCCTTGTTCCGGAGCATCTCCTGGACATAGGATTCGCCGGCCCAGTTCTGGCCTTCCTTTGAGGGGTGGACAAGGACATTGCCTTCGCTGTCGATGACATACATGTACCCGCGCTGGCCCACGACCGTCTCGCGGATGCTCGTCTTGACCACGTCAAGGGTCTGGCCTTCCTCGGTGCCGACGAAGAGCACGCCGATGATCTTCCCTTTCGGGTCCTTGATCGGCTCGTAGGCGGTCACATAGTTCTTGCCGAACAGGTCGCGCCGGCCATAGTAGGTCTTGTCGTTCTTGACGGTATAATCGTAGACATCGTCGGTCAGGTGCGTGCCGACCGCCCGCTTGCCGATAGAGTCGAGGACGTTTGTCGAGATGCGGACCGCGTAGCTGTCGTTGTAGACCTGGAAGACGGTTGCTGCGCCCCCGACCATCCTCTGGACGTTGTCAACGATCTCGTAGTTGTCATTGACCACGTACTGGCTGCCCCCGGTGTCGATAAGAGTCATGTGGTTTTCGATGATCTCCGGCGAGCCTTTGGCATAGAAGTTCTGTTTTGCCACGTTGAGGTCGCTGTTGACCTTGTTGCGCGTGAGCTTGTACACATCGTTGGTCCACCCCTTCATGTCCAGGACCTGCGTCTCCAGCAGCCGCTCGGTCTGTTCGCTGATGACCGCGCTCGAGCTGGTGTAGGCCACGAC
>NZ_PIZH01000760.1 GCF_002835825.1 Methanoregula sp.
GCCTATATTCCCGGGCAGCAAAAAATAAGTAATGGACGCACGACTTCTCGATGTGGTCATCGGCCTTGTCACCTTCCTCATCCTCTGCATCCTCCTTGCAGTGCTGCCGATGGTGATGACCCCGGCCTACGCCTATCTTGCCGCAATCATCATCTTCATCCTTGCCCTCTCGGGTGCAGGGTCTTACGTGAACGAGAAGATCGCGTAGGCAGGATGCCCGGATCAGGATTGTTTTCCTGATCCCGGTCGCTCTTCTTTTGCCGCTGCCGGTCCTTCGTTCACCGGCATCTTAGGTTGCTTTGTAAGATCCCGTTTCTTTGTCCGGTAATAATTGAGCGGGTGGTTGACCCTCTCGCAGAGCTGGTCCTTCTTCACGCAGAGACCGGTTGTCCGCATGGCGGCGCAGGCAGGAGCGTTGTATTCGGTACCCGAACCGCCCCGCCCGGTGATGTGCTCGACCTGGTACATCGTCTTTTCGGGGTCGAAGTCCGGGGATCGTGCATAGAGGGCCGCTATGGCCGGTACGTCCATGCCGATGGTGTGGACGAAGGTGGTGAGCGCAAACCGGCCGGCATGCGTCAGGTTGGTGCCGGCAGTGAGAGCGTGGATGAGCGCCTGCATGCAGGGCGGGAACGCGCTCTCCTCGACTGCGCCGAACTGCTCGAGCATCTGCTGCTGGTACTCCTGCCTGATGCTCTCGGCCACCGGGGCCAGCCGGGTGCAGATCGCTTTTGGGACATCGTACGGCAGGTCCCGCCGCAGGATGACCCGGATCCGCTCGCGGAGCAGTTCGAGGAGCTCGTCTTTCCGTATCCTGACAAAACCTCCCGTCACCTGCCGGTTGACCAGTTTGAAGCGCTCTTCGTGCAGCACGCTGACAATCTCCACGTAATCGGCAAGGGGCAGGCTCTCCTTTGCAAGATCGATGCCAAACTCAGAGGCAAGGTACCGGGCGATCCGGCTGTTGCCCTCGTCATCGAGCATC
>NZ_PIZH01000761.1 GCF_002835825.1 Methanoregula sp.
GCCTGTTTTCTTCCGGTGATGTCTTCGATGAGTATGGTGAAGCCCGGCGTCCCGTCATCAAAGATGGCGGAGATTATTTTGGTGGAAAAGACTGCTTCACCCCCGCTACCCATGACCGCGGTTTCGATGGTCTCCGTTGCGCCTTCGGTTCCTGCCGAGGCAATACGCTCCAGGGGGAGGCCCCGTAAAAGTGAAGTTTCCATCTCATCCGCCCGTTGCCCGATGACCGATTCCCGCGAGAGCCCGGTGAACCGGAGGAACCGGTCATTTGTCTGCACGATCCGGTGCTCATCGTCAAGGAGCAGGATCATGTCAGAAGAGAAATCCATCATTGCGGTGACCGGGACCCGCTGGGACAGGGTATAGACTTTGGACGTCCCGAACTGCTTTGCCTCGACATGCCCGGAGATCAGGAGGATCTCGAGATATTTTGCCACCGAATTCCGGTTCATCCGCAGCTGCCGGGAGATCTCGGTGATGCTCATGCCCCTTGGCCGGAATTTCAGCGCTTTTCTGATCCTTCCGATTTTTTCATCATCCAGGATCATATACAAGTTACAGAATAGATTAAGTGCTCTTTAAGGTTTGGACTGGCGGGAACGCCATCACCCTAATCAGCTCCTCCCGCAAACAGCTCTTCCCATGTCAGGTCCGGGTGAGAAGCGGGTGATCCTTCTTGTCTCATGCCTCGCTTCGTTCCTTGTGCCCTATACCGTCTCATCCCTCACGGTTGCCCTCCCGGCAATCGGCGAGCAGTTCGGGCTCGATGCCGTGACGCTGGGCTGGGTCACGTCCGCGTACCTCCTCACCGCAGCGATCTGCATCGTTCCGTTCGGGAAACTTGCCGACCTGTACGGGCGCAAGCGGTTCTTCATTCTCGGAAACCTGCTCTTTGCGGCCGGTTCACTCCTTGCTGCAGTCTCCTGGTCGGGATCAGCCATCATCGCTGCCCGGGCGGTCCAGGCACTCGGCGGGGCGATGGTCTTTGCGACCTCGGTCGCTATTGTGGCCGCAGTCTTCCCGCCCGGGCAGCGATGATGGCTGATCC
>NZ_PIZH01000762.1 GCF_002835825.1 Methanoregula sp.
CCTGTTTTTGACCCAGCCAGAACCCAAACACCCCGCCGATCAGGATTCCTCCGATCGCTGCCTGGAGCGCAAAGAGGCAGGATTCGATCTCGCCGCTTGGCGGTTCCCACTGCGGAACGATGGGGGTAAATTCGTCTTCGGGGATGCCGGAGAGTTCCGACACGAGCGAGGATCCGACCGTGTCCGAACCGGCAAACTCGGCATCGCTCAAATTCGAGCTGGTGAACAGAAAGATCCCGCACAAGCCAAGGATTGCAAGCACCGCAAGAACTTCCAGCGTGTATTTGAATGCCATCAGAACTCACCCCGCGCGGCATTGATCTTCTCTTCTGAGAAGATCTTCAGCCGTATGAGAATATCCGGTTTCAGTGCAACGATATACTTGAACACCAGGGCAAGCACCACACCCTCGACAATGGCGAGCGGTACCTGCGTGATTGCAAAGATGGAGAGAAACATCACAAACGAGCTGGCAACCCCTCCGGTCTCGGCAGGGTATGCAAGCGCAAGTTCAAGCGAGGTGGTGATGTACGTGAACATATCGGCAAGCGCGGTTGCAAGGAACACCGTCACGAACATGTTCACCCGCGTATCACGCAGCCCACGGTACACAAGATACCCGGCGAGCGGCCCGACAATCCCCATCGAGACGATGTTCGCCCCGAGAACCGAGAGACCCCCGTGGGCCAAAAAGAGGCTCTGGAACAGGAGCACGATCGCGCAGACAACCGCGGTTATCCATGGCCCGAACGAGATAACCGAGAGCCCGGTACCGGTCGGGTGGGAGCAGCTGCCGGTCACGGACGGGAGCTTGAGGGACGAGAGGATGAAGATGAACCCGCCGGTCACACCAAGCAGGGGCAGCGCATCGCGGTC
>NZ_PIZH01000763.1 GCF_002835825.1 Methanoregula sp.
GTCTTGATGCAACACGGGAAGTCTTCTCGGCACTCTGCGACCATATTGACAATCTCGATATAACGCCGCTTGAAACCGAGGTCAGGAAGGCCGGGGAGCGGCTGGTCCGGGCATGCGACAAGTATCTCCAGCGGTATGATCCCCCTGCCGCGGTGATTTTCGGGACATCCGCATATGCCGGTTTTGCGGCCGAGAGTCTCGTCCGGTACCTTGACGCGGATATCGCCGCGATCGGGACAAGAACCGAACCGGCGCCCGGCCGTTTTCCTGCGGAGAAAGTCACCGGTTTTTCCCGGGCACGTGAGATCGTAGGACAGCACACTCCCGACCTCATCATAGGCTCCTCGTTCGAACGCACGCTTTCCCCGGATGCGGCATTTGTGGGGCTCACTCCCCCGCTCCGGGGACAGGTCCGGCTCCATGCAAATCCAATCTGCGGGACAGAAGGTACGCTCTCCTTTATGGAATCGGTGCTGAACGTCTGTATCGACCGCGTTCGGCATACCTGATTTTGAGGTTTTTTCAGGCCGGGCGTCCGCGGAACCCTGCACTATCGGTTTTCGTCCGGTGATACCGGTTTACACGGGCTCTCACTTTCACACCGCGCACATCCCGGCCTTATATACCCCTTTGAACAGAGCAAGGTACCAGACAGAAAGCAACTGTGGTCCTGTATGATGAAACGAGTCGGATATCTTGAGAAGGGCCGGGAACCTGCACGAGACCTGAACGGAAAGAACTGGGATATCATCGAGCTGCACATCGGTCCGATGCGCCTTGCCATCCGGATGGCAGAGCTCCGGGGAGCACTGGCAGGCAGGATCTGCGCCCGTGTCGAGCGGCTTGAACGGAGCTGGGGGCTCCGGCTGACCGGAATCTGCGGTCTTGCCCGGGCCAGCGGGTCGGGCCGGGCCCTGAATATCGAGATGAATGACGGGAACGCCTTCACGGTCTCCCTGGACATGGTCAGGGCCGTAACTGCCCGGAAAGAGCGGTATGCCTCGATAGCCGAGATCCCCTCATTCACTCCCTGTCTCTTCTCACCAT
>NZ_PIZH01000764.1 GCF_002835825.1 Methanoregula sp.
CCCTGTTTACGTGCAATCTCATCGTCTATATCGGAATCGGTCAGGTGAGCATATGTTGCAAACATCTTGGTCGTGATATTGCCCCACATCATCTTCTTGATGACAGACTCGCTGTACCCCTGCTGCATCAGGTGGGTAATCCGTGAATGCCGGAAAATGTGGGTCGTGATATGTTTCTTGATACCGGCACGTTTGGCAATGATGGCAAGTTGTTTGGCAATACCCCGGTACTGGAGGGGAATATTCTTGCCATCGGTCAGGAATACGAAGGATTCACCGGAAGCGGCACCACCTGGATACTCGTTGCCCCATTGAGCCAGGTAGGATTTGGACATCACTAAGGGAATGTACCGGGTCTTCTCGGTCTTGCCGTTGACGTTGATGGCAACATTCCACTCGTTGACCTTGACCTGTTTCCAGCGGAGGGTGCCGAGCTCGCTGATACGGAAGCCGCCTTCATATAACATCGAGATGAGTGCCCGGTCCCGGGAAGTCCGGCATTTCTTGAGCATAGCTTCGATCTCTTCTCCGGTCAGGAGCTGTTCGGCTGTCTTGGTCATCAGGTTCGGGGATGGGGGGGTGATCTTTCGGATTTTCTTCTCTTCGATCTCGCTGAACTTGTTCTCGATCAACCAGAGGTAGAACCGTTTCAGGAACTTCACGTAATCTGCCCTGGTGTTCTGAGTCAGCGGGGCGCCATCTTTCTTTCGGGCGTCCCGCAGGACATTGATACCACGGTAAACGTCGGAGATTGTGTTCGAGCGGTAGGGTCTGATGTATTCCCGCCAGTTCGTCAGGATCGAGGTCAGCTTGAACACCCTGCCGGCGCTGATAGAGCTTGTTGAGGCGATCTCACCGACGTATTCCTGGATAAGCTTTGCATCGTCATCGGTGATGCGTTTCTCTTCAAGTCCCCGGGCAATGATGTTCTTTGCGTAACCGTAGTATTTCTGAGCTGATGGGTGGAACCGCTCCTGGGTTACGGGTTGGTGCATGCGCTCTAGTAGGAACGGTTAGTATATAAAGGATATGCTGGGAACGTAAC
>NZ_PIZH01000765.1 GCF_002835825.1 Methanoregula sp.
CTGGCCGATAATGGCAGGGATGCCCGGGAATGAAGAGACACGGGAGTAATAGGAGTAATCGCCCTTCTCGGCTTCGACAATAATCTCGCTTCCGGTCAGGGTGCGGAGCCAGGCGATCGCCCCTGCATCCCCCGGGTGTTCCGATTCAAGGAACGCAAGGCCGTCGAGCGTTCCGGAACCGTGGCTGACCGGCGGATTGACATAAAAGGGCAGGATGAAGAGGATCGTGAGCATTATCACGGTCAGGCATGCCGAGGCCTTCGGCGATAGCGCAGGTGCCCGGGCGGATGTATGGAGCTGACGGCCGACCATGGCAAATGCAGCCGTCCCGAGCATCAGCCATGCCGGCAGGTAGCACTTGAAGACGGTGTTCATCCGGAAAAACGTGTCGCCCATATTGTCTTTCAAATAGACGAGCTCGCAGGCGATAAGGATGGCAAGGCCGAACGCGGCCAGAATCTCCGTGAAGTCACGGTTGCTCCTTGCCAGTAAGTATACCAGGGGAATGACCGCTATCGCGGCGGCAGCATACCCAAAAACGGCAAAAGGCAGGCAGGCAAGCAGGAGCCACGGGCGCCTGCGGATATCCGGCACGAGGAGAGCGATGAAGATCGCGATGAAGATCCCGTTAACCCAGAGGAACTCCAATGGATCGGAAGGTCTCGTGACAAGGGCGACGGCCCCGGTATGCGTGACCAGCTGCAGGTAGAATGGCAGGTACAAGAGGATCGAAACCGGCGGGATTGCCAGCAGAAAGGCCCATGTGGGCCGATCAATCGAGGCCCGGTGTCTCCAGACGATGAGGCCGGCCGTGATCAGGAGCAGCGGGGCATAGAGGAGGACGTCCCAGGTGTTAATAAGCGGCATGGAGCCAAGACTGACTGCGATCAGCGCCATGAGGACAATCTTTGCCGTATTCCCGAGGGCCCCCCATCGTTTCCAGGCGTAGAGGAGCAAAAAGATCAGGAACACCTGGTTGAAGATGGAGACAACATGGGCATGGACGTCGCCCCAGATGAACGAGAAGAGCGGGAACTCGTTGAT
>NZ_PIZH01000766.1 GCF_002835825.1 Methanoregula sp.
AAGCGCCAGGGCATCTCAATCTGGAACGGGGCGGGTTTTCCGGGCAGGATGGTCCTGCGGAAGAGGTACGCGGAGCCGATGGCAAGAACGATGCCGAGAACATACAGGATGAAGACGTCCGTTCCGGCGATTGCCGGGAAGAACGCCCCGGCAAGGAGGACATAAACCGGCAGGCGTGCCCCGCAGGACATGAACGGGTTGACGAGGATGGTGATGAGCCGGTCGTTCCTGTCCTCAATCGTCCGGGTCGCCATGATGGCCGGGACATTGCAGCCAAAGCCGATCAGCATCGGGATGAAAGACTTGCCCGGAAGGCCGATGGCATACATCAGCCGGTCCATGACGAACGCAGCCCGGGCAAGGTACCCGCTGTCCTCGAGGAGCGAGAGGATGAAGAGCAGGATGAAGATGTTCGGGATGAAGATCAGCACCGCGCCCATCCCGCCGATGATGCCGTCGCCAAGAAGCGACGCGAGCCACGCGGGTTCCAGCCCGCTCTCCGCAACATACGATGCGCAGGATCCCATGATAGAATCGATGGCGGACATGAAGGGGGATGCCACGGCAAAGGTCAGCTCGAACGCCGCCCACATCAGGGCAAGGAAGATTGGGATGCCAAGCCACCGGTCGGTAACCACGCGGTCGATGATGTCCGAGGCGTTCATCTCTTTGACGCACGTGGTGCAGACCTGCGGGAGGAGTGCCCCTATCACTTCATACCGGCGGTCGGCCATCGTTGCTTCGGTATTCTCCGTGTCGATGGATTGCAGGATGGCATCAACGGCCGGTTTTTTCGGGCTTGCCGCTATCTTCGCAAGCGCATTGCCGTCCCCTTCCAGCAGCCGGATGGCGAGCCAGCGGGGCGGGTAACGGGCAGTAAGCGCCGGGTCGCCCTCAAGCACGGTCACGATATCGGCAATATGCCGCTCGCTCTCGTCGCCGTACCCTACCGCGTGCTCGTGGTGCGGCGAGGTCTCGGCTTCCGCGAGTGGGGCGCGGAGGAGCTCGTCAAGCCCCTCTCCGGTGCTCCCGACAGACCTGTGC
>NZ_PIZH01000767.1 GCF_002835825.1 Methanoregula sp.
CCATCCGCTCGGACCGGTGCGAGAGCAATTATACAAAATACGTAGCCGGCGGGGGGGCCGCGTAGTACGAGATGGCAGATGGAAAAATCCTGCAGAACCGGACATACAGGAAAGTCCCGCCCCTGCGCAGGAGGGACGCGGCACGGGCGAGGTGCTGCGATGCCGGGTTCATCTTTCCGCTCTACCGGCTCATCGAAACGCGCAGCCCGGCCCTTTTGTTCCTGAACTATCCTGAGCGGTTTATGGATACCTTGAGACCCGCGTTCCCGTAACAAACGGGAGAGAAACACAGGTCCTGTACAGCCCCGGCAGACCATGGCGATTATCCGGAGATGCCGCACGATCCTGAAGCACGCGCCAGTATCCATTGGCACAAAAAAGATAAAACCGGGTCTTACCGGAGCGCATCGAACAGCAGCGGGAGCACAATGACCGAGAGCAGGATGATAAGGATGATGTAACTGATGGCGCTGACCACGTATCCCGAGTACTGGAGCCAGCCCCGGCGTTCCATGAGCCGGTCCATCCCTTCCTTGAGGATATAGCCCCCGTCCAGCGGGATGAGGGGCAGGGCGTTGAAGGTCCCGACCACGAAGTTGAACCACCCGCACCAGAAGAGGATCTGGATGACGAACCAGAACCCGTCGAACGGCACCTGCCACATCACCGCATCGACACTCTCGATGGTAAAAAGGCTGAAGTGCCCCCAGGTTGCCGGCTCCATAATCGTCCAGATAGGGATAGCGAGCAGAATGATGATCCCAACGGGGCTTGAGAGGAGCCCGAACTGCTCCTTGATGAGCGGGGCATCGTAGTAACTCACGCCCATGTACCCGCTCGTCTTTGCGCTCATCTCCTCCGGCCATGCAGCAAGCGTCAGCAGGTGCTCGCTCCGTACGCCCCCGCTCTCGACCACGAGCGGGATGGTGTCCCCGGGCAGGGTCGCGTCCAGGACACCGG
>NZ_PIZH01000768.1 GCF_002835825.1 Methanoregula sp.
GGTGCGGGGGTTCCGAAGAGAAAGACGATACAGGGACCGGGAATCGCGTACCGCTTTCGGGTCCGGTCCGCGCTCGAAGGCTCGACGTCTTCGAAGAAGTGAGGGGATACCCCTTCGTGAATGGTCCGGATCCTTTCCCCGGGATAATCCGTCAGTTCGATCAGATCGCGCCGGGTGCTCTCCGAAACGGCGATGACGGCATCGGACCGTTCGAGTCCCCGCTGAAGCTCGTGCCGATACCCCCGCTCATTCAAACGCCGGTCGGCGAAATAATGAGGGAAACGAAGGTAGGTCAGATCGTGCACCGTGAGGACGCGCTTCGCTTTCCGGGCCGGCGGCAGGACAAAGTGAAGCCCGTGAAAAATATCGATGTCCCCCAGGAACGACTCAATGGCCGGCCAGCCGGCCGCGTCCCACAGCCCCGTGAGAAGCCGCCGGGGGAAAAAAACTTCGCGCAGGGAGACGTTTTCACGATCCGGCGTCCAGGCGGGTCCTTTTTCCCTGAAGCGGTTCACGAACAGGGTGAACCGGGCGCCGGGAGCGGCCGCCGCCAGAGCCCCGATGAGGCCGCGGCTGTATCGTGCGATACCGCCTGAAGGATAGAGGGTGTGGTAGGCATCGATCGCTATCTTCATGGTTTCGCCACGGCAAAAATGCGCGTATGAAAGGTGCCGGGGTGCTTCATCCCGGGCAGTTCGATGAAATAGATCAGTTTCAGGATCCGGAACCAGGTCCAGCGGGCGGCGCGGTAGGCCAGATGCCGGGGAGTGAATTTCAAAGACCATCGCTCACGGACGAATCGGACCTCCGAGAAGCCGGCCGCTCGAAGCACGTAGTTTAAACTCAGTTCCGTAAAGACCATCCGGTGAGTGAAGTCGATGTAGCGGTTGTACAAAGATGTGAATCCCGCGGCCTGAGGGGAATTGACCGCCAGAACGCCGCCGGGGGCCAGGCCTTCACCAAGCGTTCGCAGGAGGGAAACGATGTCGTTTTTTGGAACGTGCTCAAGGAAATCATTCAGAGCGATCAGATGGTAATG
>NZ_PIZH01000769.1 GCF_002835825.1 Methanoregula sp.
TCTTATCTATTGTCACGAAGCCCGTGGCCTCGTCCTTACCGATCGCGCCCGTGGGGCATGCCGCCATGCACATCGGATCCTCGCAGTGCTGACAATGTACCCTGACGAACCCGCCGTTCGGACCGTTCATGACCTTGCAGAGTGAGAGGTCATAATTGTACGTCTGATAATTCCTGAAAGAACAGGCTGTCATGCACTGCCTGCAGCCCGTGCAGAGGTCCGGGTCATGGACGATTACCCTGGTCAAAGGAGTACCCGCGTATTCCGCAGTGTCAGTGTCAGCAGCCATTCTTGTTCTCCTTGTAACTGTCAGGAAACAGCTCGCGTTTTCCGGGGATATACAGCGCTGCAGAATACTCTTCCATGAAATCGGTATCTACCAGAAGATCAATGTAGGCCATGTGCCGGGCAACCGTTTCTGCCATGATCCGGTACTCGCGCGAGACTAAGGTGGCATATGCTCCTGAAAGGGAACCATTGCCCAGGGGGTGGAATGCAGCATCTGGAAATTCCGGAAGAATGCCGAACCGCACCGCATTGCCGATATCGGTATAAGCGCCAAATGCCCCTGAAAGATAGACATGCCGGATGTCGGTAACGGCAATCTTGTATTTCCCCATGAGCACACCGATAGCTCCGCATGCGGCAGCTTTCGAATCCATAAGATAATCAACGTCCTGCTGGGTGAACACCAGATCGCGCCCGGTGGCAGAAGCGGATGCCGGGATAAGCACATATTCCAGCCCTTTGGATCCGTTCCGGACCCGCGGGTGCCGGGGATTGAGTTTGCCGGCGAAATCGAGGGCACTGGATGCAACCATGGCGACTGCAGCATCAATAATCCCCGAACCACAGATACCCCGGGGGGGCACGTTCCCGATAGTTGAACAGATCGTCTCTGCCGTCTCAGGATCAAAGCGGACGTGCTCAATCGCACCGTTCATCGCCCGCATGCCGCACGTGATGCCCGCCCCCTCAAACGCAGGCCCGGATGCGCAGGAGACCGATGCCATCCAGTCTTTGTTCCCGAGAATGATCT
>NZ_PIZH01000770.1 GCF_002835825.1 Methanoregula sp.
ATGGCACATTCCGACCCGATCGACCGCCTCATGCGCGGCGCACTTGCCTCGGATGAAGAGTTCGTTCTCGTCCTTAACGATCTGCTGCGCCGCGATCTCCGGATAAGCATCCGCGAATTGTCGGAGGCAAGCGGTATCGCCCAGAGCTCGCTCTACAAGATCCTCCACGGGAAGCGGTCCCCCAATCTCACCACCCTCCGCGCCATCATAAAGGCCATGCGCCAGTTCTACCGCGCTGGCGAGGGGGAGTTCATCGGGCTCATTGTCGCCCGCCCGGTTCTCGAGACTATCGAGGAACGGACCACGGAGGTGGACGCACGAAAGGTTACCGTCCGCGAGTACCCGGTCCACACGATGGAGGATGCTATTGTTGCAGCGGTCCGGGCTGAACGCGAGGGGGCGGTTGCCATTGTCTGCGCCCCCATTGTCTCCAGCGTCATCGAGCAGCTTGTCCACATTCCGGTCGCGACCATCATCCCCAAAGAGTCGGTCCAGCGGGCGGTCGAGCTTGCCGCACGAAAGGCGTGGCTTTAATCAGTATATAGCCAATAATTACGGTGATGAAGAAGGGTGAACGGATGCGAACCGATGTTGTGAGGAGAGGGCGCCTCTTTGGGAGAGAAGAACCCGGCCTGCAGGAGTTCCTCTCGTCAATGGACGCGGACCGGAGGATCGCGAAGGCGGACCTCCTCGTGGACATCGCGCACGTGCTGATGCTGGACCGGCAGAAGATCAATGAGCGCAAGACAACAAAACAGATTCTGAACATCCTCCTCAAACTCGATGACAGCGAGCTGCCTGAGGAGGTCTTCGACCCGCGTTTCGAGGACGTACACGCGGGAATCGAATCGCTCGTCATCGAGGCCGCAGGATCGGAGGCCGGAGGAAGGATGCATATGGCCCGGTCACGGAACGACGAGGTCGCAACGTGTATCCGGCTCACCCTCCGCATGGCGCTCCTCCTCCAGATGAAGACCATCAACGAGCTCCGTCTGACCCTTCTCTCCCTTGCCGCGAAGCACACCGACAGCATCATGC
>NZ_PIZH01000771.1 GCF_002835825.1 Methanoregula sp.
TTGATATCCTGAAGATCCATACCCGCGGGATGCCGCTTGCCGAGGATGTGAAGCTGGACGAGCTCGCGCAGCAGACTCACGGGTTTGTCGGCGCGGACCTTGCCGCTCTCTCCCGGGAAGCCGCGATCCGTGCCCTGCGCAGGTACCTGCCGACCATGGATCTGGACGCAAAGGAGATCCCAAAGGAAATTCTCGACACCCTGAAGGTTACGGCTGCTGATTTCCGGTCTGCCCAGCGCGACGTGACCCCGAGCGCTATGCGGGAGGTGATGCTTGAGGTCTCCCACGTTAAATGGGACGATGTCGGCGGCCTTGAAGAGGCGAAAGAGGAAGTCCGTGAGGCGGTCGAGTACCCGCTCACGGACCGGCAGCGGTTCGAGGATCTCGGAATCCAGCCGCCGCGGGGAGTCCTCCTGTACGGGCCGCCCGGAACGGGGAAAACCCTGATCGCAAAAGCGGTTGCAAACGAGAGTGGGGCGAATTTCATTGCAATCCGCGGCCCGCAGCTCCTCTCCAAATGGGTCGGTGAGAGCGAGCGGGCAGTCCGTGAAGTTTTCCGCAAGGCCCGGCAGGTCTCCCCTGCGATTATCTTTTTCGATGAGATCGATGCCCTGGCCCCGGCACGGGGATCCGGATCAGACTCCCATGTCATTGAGAGCGTGCTCAACCAGCTCCTGACCGAGATGGACGGCCTTGAAGAACTGAAGGATGTTGTGGTCATGGGTGCAACAAACCGCCCCGACATTGTCGACCCAGCTCTCCTCCGGCCCGGGAGGTTCGACCGGCTTGTCTATATCGGCGAACCGGGGGCCGAGGACCGGAAGAAGATCCTGCGCATCCACATGAGGAATGTACCCATCGAGGGATCCGCGCTGGATGAAGTAATCGCATTGTGCGATGGCATCGACGAGAACGGTATCGAAGATGCGTTCAAGAAATTCGGGAAGAACAAAAAATTCTCTCCAGCGTGTCTCAAAACGCCAATCGTTGAACCGCCGGGACAGAAGTATGTCCTTATGCGGTACGGGAGCAGGAAG
>NZ_PIZH01000772.1 GCF_002835825.1 Methanoregula sp.
TTTGTCGGGGTTTTCGGGCTGAACTCAGAGGGGTATACAACGGAGACAGGTCTCGGTGACCTACTGATCCCGGCGATAGTGCGCGCGACAGGGAGGGTGGCAGACAGGGCGGGGCGGAAAAAACCGGCCGGCGCGGAGTAATTGGGAATACGCCCGGTGAATCCGGCCTTCATCGGCTGTATTGGATTTACCCCCGATACCGGAACCGGGCCCGCCGGTACCGGTTGCAATCGGGCCTGCTCTTACCGTTTCCGTAATATGGCCCCGGTTTTCAACCGGGGATCGGGTCAATCCTTCCGGACGATCCTCATCATCCGGTTGCCGCCCCGGATGAATTCATAATGTACCGTCACGATCTCGACAGAAAAACCGTTTTCCTGAAGATCGGCAGCGAGGATGTCCCGGTACCTGCTCACGCGGCCATTGAGATCGACCAGCGGAAAGATGCGGACTTCCGGGGCAACCCGGAGCATCTCCCCTACAGCCTTGCGGTGAAAATCTTCCGGGAGTTGATCGGAATAATAAAAGAGAAAATGCGAGCAGACTGCAAGATCGAACCTCCCGTCGGCAAACGGCAGGTCAGGGAGCGCTGCCGCACAATACCGCCCTTCACGCCGACCCTGTTCATAATCAGCAAGAAATGACCGCATGGCGGAAGAACGCCACTCACCAAGTTCTTCGGGGGACCGGACGGTGTTCCATACGAAAAGGTGACGGTTCTTTGATACCTGTTCAAGAATTTCCGGACGGCATGCCGCGATGCGGGACCGGATCTCTTCTTCCGTATACTGATACAGCGGATCGCAGGAAACAACCGAACCCCCCTCCGCAGTCAGTCCGGCGTTGAAACCTGCCGGGCCGTCAGCACACCCGAGAATCCGTTTTTTCAGGTCATTATCTGTCAGACGAAAAAACAGGAGATATTCCCGGAATGACCTCCCCCACGGAACCACCCGTTCGAGAGAAAACACCCTATCTGATTCACCGCCATTGTTTCCGGAGGAGGATTGCAGAAACCCAAACCGGACCTGCATCCC
>NZ_PIZH01000773.1 GCF_002835825.1 Methanoregula sp.
TGAAGGTGGCCCGGGTAAGGAGGAAGTTTGAGGTAGAGGCTATTGATGCTTCCAGGGATCCGCAAGCCTGGATCGCGGTTTCCGCGCAGATCGTTTCTGCGGTGAATGGGAAGGTGGACGAGAAGACCAGTTTCAGGACGTTGCCGGATGCTGGGATCACAATGTCCGGAAGTGTCGGCACAACCTCCTTGACGAAGGTCTGGAGGCTGTAATCCGTGATAACCGGGGCGTTACCGCCGCTGCCGATCTGGACCCTCCATGTTCCATTCCATGGCACGGAACTGACGCCATAAACAGCATTATACACGGTATTTTTGTTCGTGCCTGCGGTGTTCTTGTAGGCGTAGACCGTTGTATCTGACGGGGCGAAATTCAGTTTCAGGAGTTGGGCTATCAGGACGGCCCAATTCCAGAGGTAAATGTCGTTTTCCTTGGTCTGGCGGGCGATCACGTTGCCTGCGGCGTCCCTTGCGGTGATGTGCAGGCGGATAACTGGCGCGATCCCGTTGCGGGGCTTGATGCTGGGTGTTGACTGCATTTTTCATCTCTCCTTATGAGGGCATGGCGTTAAACCACATCTCGAACTGCACGGTGATCGATCCGCCTGCCGGCACGGTCACCGGCGTGAACGTGTCCCGTGTTACGGCTATCCGGTTCGTGTTGACTGTTCCCCACGGCTCGGCAAGGAGAAGGGACGCCTCACCGATAACAGTTTCAGAGGCAAAAGAGGCCGTACCGGATGTGATAACCTTGATCGTGTTTCCGGTAGTGCTGATCACCGGCACTGATGGCGTCATTTCCGTGACCGATACGGCAACGTTGATATCGCGTATGTTGGGGGCCTGCTGTGACGATCCTAAAAGGATCTTGCCGTTATTCGCCCAATTGTCCCCGGTTGAAACCCGGTAAAATACCCCGGTGTGGCTTACCTGCACCTGATCCCGCCGGATGGCGTAATAGGTCTTGTTTGCAGTTGTGCCTTCGAAACCGTATTTGAACAGGCAGGCGATCCACGTCATCCAGTTTAAGAGATAGAT
>NZ_PIZH01000774.1 GCF_002835825.1 Methanoregula sp.
GTCTCGGCACAAAGAGGACCGTTGCTCGGGTTCTCGTGTTTCTCTTAAACCGCATGGAGGGCACCATGCGGGAGATCGAGCGCGTGGCCGACATGACCCAACCCGAGGTGAGCCAGGCCGTCAGGTACATGGTGGAACAGGGATGGGTGACGACTGAGGAGATCCCGCCGGAATGGAAGGGGCGGCCGTTAAAGCTGGTCTCGCTTGCGATTCCCCTCGATGAGATTATCCAGATGATCGGGGAGGAGAAGAAAACTCATGCGAACCGCCAGCTCTCCCTTCTGAAGAAAGTGCGGACGTTTGTGGCATAGCCCGGTCAGGGTCAGCCCACGCGGCTAGATCACCCCAGGTGCACGTCAACCCTCAACAGTGCCCCCGGGCACCCGCTACCCAAGCTCCTTTATAGTCTCACAAGAAAACACTGCAATGACAGACATGACAGCAATACCCCGGAAATATATCACCGATGCCAGGAACCAGAAACAGGCGGTGATCGTTGACATCGAGACATTCAACCGGATGGAGTCTATCATCGAAGATCACGGGCTCGGCAAACTCATGGAAGAAGTCGAGGATGACGAGGGCCTGTCGGTCCACGAAGCAAAGAAGCACTACAAGTCTTTGAAAAAGGACTAAAATGCCTACCTGTGCCTACAAGAAAACGTTCCTGAAGGATCTAGCCGCGATCCCCCGAAGGCACCGCTCCCGGATCGAGCGGCTGGTATTCGACGAAATCCCGGCGTCGAAAAATATTTTTACGGATTTTGATATTGACCGGATGAAGGGCTTCGAACACTACTGGCGCATCCGTTCCGGAAACTATCGTATCGGGATTAAAATCCTGAAAGATTCTACCATCATATTCTACCGGGTCAAGAGCCGGGAAGAAATTTACCGGGCATTTCCCTGAAATTTTCAGCCTTGTGGATCAACCCGGGTTATAGCCTGCGGACCTGTCAGCCCACGCGGCGCCTGAGCGTCACCCCCTCATATCAGCACCATCACCCCCCACATCGCATAATAACCCGCCCTTGCT
>NZ_PIZH01000037.1 GCF_002835825.1 Methanoregula sp.
CTTCGGGCCCAGTTCTTTGTTCAGCAGTTTCCATCCGGCCCAGTCATCCTCGGCAAGACCATCTTCGATGGAGACGATCGGATAAGCCCCGACAAGCTTCCGGTAGTACGCAATCATCTCCTCCGCCGTGAGATTCCTGCCCTCGCGTTTCAGCTCGTATGTTCCGTTCTGGAAGAACCCGCTCGATGCCGGGTCAAGCGAGATCCCGATATCCTTTCCGGGCTTGTAGCCGGCTTGCTCGATGGCAGTCGTGATAAGTTCAAGCGGCTCCTCGTTGGTGGTAACTTTCGGGGCGAATCCGCCCTCGTCGCCAACAGCGGTCGGGTAGCCCTTCTTCTTGAGCATTGCCTGCAGCGCGTGGTAGGTCTCCGCACCCCATTGCAGGGAGGTCCGGAAGTCGGGGGCACCGAACGGCACGATCATGTATTCCTGGAAGTCCGAGCCCTGCCACTGGGCGTGGACCCCGCCGTTGAGCACATTCATCATCGGCACTGGCAGGAGATACTTGTGGGTCGGGCTCAGGTACTCGTAGAGCGGGATCCTCCGGGCCTGCGCAACGGCCCGGGCTGCCGCCATCGAGACGCCAAGGATCGCATTGGCACCAAGCCGGCCTTTCTCCGGCGTACCATCGAGTTCGATCAGCGTCTTGTCGATAAGCGCCTGGTCGGATGCGTCCTTGCCGGCAAGGGCCGGGGCGATGACCGTGTTGACATTCGAAACGGCTTTTTGGACACCTTTGCCCCCGAATCGCCTCGTGTCCTTGTCGCGGAGTTCAACAGCTTCGTGCGTGCCGGTCGATGCACCGGACGGGACAGCGGAACGCGCCCTGCTGCCGCCGGTCAGCACGAGATCGACTTCAACGGTCGGGTTGCCCCGGGAGTCGAGGATCTCCCGAGCGTGGATCTTCTGGATTGTCATTGCCATGTGTGACACACTCCATGGTTCCTGTCTCACTATCCACAGGAACCGTTCACGGGACTAATGAATCCCGTGCTGGTCGTTTTACCAGAAGTCATCAGCCGGACCGGGGCGGTTAGTGGCGGACCTCATCGCCGTACGATCAAGAGATGGGTACGTGCACTTTCTTATGGATTTCCTTTCCATCGCGGTCAAACCACGAAAAAGCGTTAATACCGGCAGCGAGCAGAATTTTAAGAGATCAGGTGATGGAGTTCACCTCTAACCGCCTTTTGTGCTGATAACTCCTACCCGGATATCCTGCGCATCTCACCCTGGATGCGATGAATCCGGCCGGATACAAACATGAGGAGATCGCTCATGGCAGAAAGCAGCACACCCCCTCCCCCCTCACCGGAACAAACGCCCATTGTTGTTCCGGAGAATCTCGTCACCGTATTACGAACAGAACGGCACCGGTTCGAAACCATGGGCGCACGGTATGCGGTGCATGCCAGCCGGCTGGCCGAGCTGGAGAAACGCCTGATGGAGGGCCGGTTTCATCTCGCGGTTCTCGGGCAGGTCAAGCGGGGCAAGAGCACGCTCCTGAACGCGCTCCTCGGGGAAGATATCCTGCCGAGCGCTGTTGTACCCCTGACTGCGATCCCGACATTCATCCGGTACGGGGCCGAACGGACACTCCGGGTCCGGTATAATGACAGCCGCCCGGACACGGTTGTGGAAGATGAGCTTATGCAATGCAGCGAAGACAAAATTCAACCTGCATCTCATCACTCGGGGATCCGGTGGCTCCAGGAACACCTCACCTTGTATGTCACCGAAGAGGAGAACCCGGAGAACCAGAAGGGCGTCCGGGAAGTGGAGATCACGCTCCCGGCACCCATACTCCGGGACGTTGTTCTTATCGATACGCCCGGGATCGGTTCGGTATACCGCCACAATACCGAAGGCACGCTGAACTTCCTCCCGCAGTGCGATGCAGCGCTCTTTCTCGTCTCGGCTGATCCCCCGATCACGGAGGTGGAGGTTGCATTTCTCAGGGAGATCAAGGACCGCGTTGCCCGGCTTTTCTTTGTCCTGAATAAAGTGGACTATCTTACCGGCGATGAAAAGGAAACCGCCCTTGCATTTTTCCGTACTGTCCTGAATAGCGTTGCCAGCATCGATCCCGGTCAGCATATCTTCGCAGTCTCTGCAAAGAAAGGACTGCTGGCAAAAGAAGCGAACGATACCCGGTTATGGGATGAGAGCGGCCTTCAGGAGGTCTCAGATCACCTGATCCTGTTCCTCGCATCCGAGAAGAACCGGGTGTTACGGGAAGCAATCGGGAAAAAAGTCTTCAATGTCTTTTGCGATGCAGAGCTCCAGACGCACCTCAATATCCGGGCTCTGGAACTGCCCCTGTCGGAACTGGAGAGCCGGCTCAGTCTCTTCGATAAAAAAATTGCAGAGGTCGAACAGCAGCGGCTCCATGCACAGGACATCCTGCTGGGTGACCGGAAGCGGGTTTACGACACCATTGAAATGTACGTTAAGGACCTCCGGATCCCCCTGAAAGACCGGCTTTCAAAAATTGCCGAAGATGCAATGGCGGCCTCCCCCCACACTCCGGAGAAAGCTGCCCAGGATGCCGTTGCAGGTACTATTCCTGGCTGGTTCGAGCATGAACTGGGGTCCATTACGGCCATGGCCGATCGCGAGATGACGGTTCGGCTCCGGGAGCAGGGGAAGCGTGCGGAAACGCTCATCGAGTCTGTACGCAAGGGTGCAGCAGAACTGTTCGAGATCCCGTACCATGCTCCGAGCGGGGAAGAGGTCTATCATCTCGTGCGGAAGCCCTACTGGGTAGATCACGAATGGGAGAGTACCTTCTCCCCGGTCTCGTCCGCGATGATGGAACGCCTCCTGCCGGGCCCCCTGCGGCAGAGCCGAGCAAAAAATCGCATGAAACACCAGATCGATATCCTTGTCATGCGCAATCTGGAAAACCTCCGGTACGAGACACTGCAGAGCATCGATGCAGCGTTCCTCCAGTACAGTTCCACGCTCGATGCGAATCTTCGCCTTACCATCGACGCAACCCACGGGGCCGTCCGTGCCGCCATGGAACGGCGCAAAGAACATGCCGGTGAGACTGCGGAACGTCTTGCCCGGTTATACCAGGTTGCAGGCGAGCTGCGCGAGGTGTTGCAGTTGTTTGGCAAGGCAGGTTGATTCAGGAGAGCGATAGTATGCCACGCAGGAAAGAAAGATACTGCCCTTCATGCGGGCATGTTCTCGTAAAAGACGAGAAGATCCGGTTTGGCGGCAAGGACGATTCGAGGAGCGACCCCTTCCTGCTCTGCCCGGCATGCGGGCGTAAAAGAACGTGCAGTATCAAAGAAGATCTGCTCTATGATTATCATCTGTGAATACCGCGATTGACAATTTTCCCGGTGCGCCATGATAATTCCTGACAGGCAGATCCTGAAGATGACGAGCCGGGCAAAGAGTTCTCCCCCCACCGCATCCCTTATCCAGACCCCCAACCAACGCTATTCCCGTACCTGTGATAACCATGGATCTCTCATTCCTTACCCAGCTCAATGTCCTGTTGCAGCTCATGTGCGTGATCATCGTGGCCGCGTACCTCCTGACCCGGAGCCGGATCTTCCCGGAGATCCTTGAAGGGCACGCGACCGTCACAACACAGATCATCCTCGTCATCTTCTTTGGCGCACTCTCGGTCTATGGCTCCATCAGCGGTATCGAGTTCCTCGGCTCGGTCGTGAACGTCCGCGACCTCGGCCCCATGCTTGCCGGCCTCCTGGCCGGGCCATGGGTCGGCATGGGTGCGGGAGCGATCGGGGCTGCCTACCGGCTGAGCCTTGGGGGACTCACGGTCATCCCCTGTTCGATCACCGCGATCTTTGCCGGTCTCTTTGGCGGGCTCATCTGGCTGTACTGCAAAAAGAAGTTTGCCGGCTGGAAGATTGCCGTGGTCTTTGCGGTCCTCATGGAGGTCTTCCACATGGTGCTCACGCTTGCCCTTGTCCAGCCGTTCGAATCGGCCCTCGCGATCGTATCAAGGGTGTACATCCCGATGATCCTGGCCAATGCTGTGGGCATGTACCTCTTCTGCCTCATGGTGGAACATTTCCGGCGCGAGAAGAAGCTGGAAGAGGGGCAGAAATCACAAGACACGTGATTCACAACCAAAAAGAGATCTCTGAAAAAAAATGGAAAAATTTTTGGATAATTCCTGTTTTTCCGATACGATCCCGGCTCACATTGCCCGGAACCGTTTCACCACCGTGTCCATGCCCTTCTTCTTGATCTCGATCTTGAACTTCGTCTCCTTGTATTTCACTTCAAAGATCCCGAGCTTGCCGGACTTGACCAGACGCTCGACCGCAAGCAGGTCTGCACGGGGCATCCGCTTGAAATCGTCGCCTTCATAGACCACTTTTCCCATAAATTTCCCTCCAACGCTATGCTCTACAATAGACCAGCGGGCTTATCAACATTGTGCGATGGCGATTCCGGCATCTCCGTACAATCCGGATTACAATTGACGCGCAGAATACCCGTAAATTCCCCGGTTTACAGAGGAACCATTAAATAGCGCGTCCCGGCATATCCCTATACGAGAACTTATGAGCAGGGAGAAGATCCAGGTTCCCGGAAAAGCCTATGAGGAGATCGTTGCCCTCCAGCGCGAGATCCACTTTACATCAGACCACGAAGACACCATCAAGAAGGCGGAAGACCGAGGTTATATGGCCGCCGCGAACTGGATCCGCCAGAACGAGCGGGCGTATAAGATCGGGTTCGCGTGGGGTTTTGAGCCCGTTGCCGATGAGCCTTCTGGCATGCTCCGGGATATCCCGGAACCCCGCTCCCCCCCGGTCAAGCGCACGGTTGCAAAACCCATGCAGACCATGGAGCCCCGGTCGCAGAAGAAATCCGGTGGCTCAAAGTCCGGCAGCACGAAGAGTTCCGGCGGCTTCTTTGCCGGGATCAAAAAGTGGCTGGGCAAATATTTCTAAAACCTTTTTTTCGCAAGAATCATTGCACAGGGAATCCATAAGGAGTGTATATGCCAACCTGTGCCGATTGTATCAGCTATGCGCCAAAGTCCGGCGATGCGGGCGAGTGCCGCATCAATGGTCCGGTCCCCGCGGATCGTGACAGCGACCGGTGCCCGTCCCGCACGTTTATTCCAAAGCCCGTAAAACACTGATCGGGTACAACCATCATGCCACGCGAACTTGACGAGAAGGACATCGCGATCTTAAAGAAGCTGGCGCCCGAGTGCGGCGACCTGACCTGCTCGGGATCGGGCCACATGTTCCACTCCATCCTCCCGCCGGTCTCCAACCATTTCGCCGAGGATTCTGAGGATTTTCTCCGCCGCATCAGCCGGCTCGACAAAGAGGAACTCACGTACATTACGGACCTGATCCAGAAAGGCGAGGAGAGCCTTGGCTGCCTGCCGGTTGAGGATGTCGAGGCACTCGTCCACTTTATCCACGACACGATTTCTCCGGAAGTGGCACAGAAGGTCATCTCCGTGTACGAATCCGGCGGTTCCTGCGAGCACTAACCTGCTCTCCCTCATCCATGGCTGACATCACGACGCTTCTTTCCGACCTGCTGAAGGGCAGCATTGCGAAGCGGAAGGCCGCTGCAAAGGCGCTTGGGACCATGAGCGACGACCGTGTCTTCCCCGCCCTTGCCGGTGCCCTTGCCGATCCTCACCCGGCTGTCCGTTGCGAGGCAGCCCTGGCGCTGGGCCGCAGGGAGGATGCCGCTTCCGTCCCCACGCTCGCAAAAGCCCTCCGGGATGATGAGCCGGCAGTCCGGGCCGCTGCGCTTGAGGCGCTCGGGAGGATCCGCGATCCCGGGTCCGCCACGCTCGTCATCCCCCTTCTCCACGACCGTGAACGGGAGGTACGGATCGGCGCTGCCGTAATCCTCGGGAAACTGGGCAACCGGGAGGCCGTTGCACCGCTCACCGGACTGAAAAACGATCCGTTCTCTGAAGTCCGCGACGCTGCGGATGAGGCACTCCGCCGCCTCACGAAATGATCTCCCCGTTCCCGCACATTTTTTATCTTCGCCATGTCACACTAGGGTAACAACTCCCCGGGAGTACAACATGGAAAAAAACCAACGGTAATGGAATACCTGATCAGCTTCTTCTCGTTCGTGCCCATGATCCTGTATACGATCGTGGCGATCCTCCTGACAGTCATCGCCATATTCTCGGTCTGGGATGCAATCCTGCTCATCCTGCAGATGATCATCTCCCGTGATTTTGCCAACGGGCTTGTCAGTGTCATCTACGCACTGCTCCTGACCATCACGATTATCGTCCTCTTCGAGACCGTGACGGTCTACTTCAAGACCAAGCATGTCGAGGTCCGGGCCCTCCTTATCGCGGGGCTGACCGGAGTAGTCCGGCACGTGCTGATCTACAATGTCGATACGGTTGACCCCTTTACGCTGATGGGCACCGTGGCCCTCCTTGCCGTGCTCATCGCGGGCATTGTCTTTGTCAAGCCACAGCCACTCCCGTAACGTTCATCCTTTCCTTTCCTTTCCTTTCCGTTTTTCTTCTTTGCCCCCTTGTATCGAACACGAGCATTTTGTAGTACAGAGAACAGAGATCCACAGCACGGAAGATCGCTGATGACGGCAATCATCAAGGCCCATGACCTGAAGAAGAACTATAACAGCACGGTTGCAGTCGACGGCATCCAATTCACGGTAAAAAAAGGGGAGATCTTCGGTTTTTTGGGCCCGAACGGCGCCGGCAAGACTACGACCATGAAAATGATCACCTGTGTCTCGCCCCGCACCTCCGGCACCCTCACGGTCCTCGGTATGGACCCGGAGGAAAAACCCGCGGAGATCAAGCAGAGCCTCGGCGTTGTCCCGCAGGAGACCAACCTCGATCCCGACTTCACCTGCTTTGGGAATCTCTATTACTATTCGCTCTACTTCAACATACCAAAAGACGAGGCGACAAGGCGGGCTGACGAACTGCTGGAGTTTGTTCAGCTTACTGAGAAGCGGGACGTTTCGGTGGACAAGTTATCCGGGGGGATGAAACGCCGGCTCATCCTTGCCCGGGCCCTCGTGAACCGTCCCGACATTCTCATTTTAGATGAGCCGACCATCGGCCTCGACCCGCAGGCCCGTCACCTGATCTGGGAGAAACTCCGGAGCCTTCAGGCGAGAGGGAACACTATCGTGATGACCACGCATTACCTTGACGAAGCCGCACGGCTCTGCGACCGGCTGGTCATTATGGACAACGGGAAGATCCTGGTAGAAGGAGCTCCAGCGGACCTTGTGAGGGAGCACGTGGGCGATGAGATCGTGGAGGTGGAGGGAAGCGACGATGTCGTCACCTGTCTCCGCGAACGTGGCGTCCCCTTCGAGAAGACCGGTGACATGGTGCAGGTGACCGGGACAACAGAGAAAGCCCGGGAAGTGGCGAGGACTATCCTTGATCGCTGCCAGCCGGCGCGGATGATCACAAGGCCCGCAACGCTCGAAGACGTGTTCCTGAAACTGACCGGGAGGAACCTCCGGGAGTGATCATGCCGCACATCTTCTCAATCCCGAACGTTACCCGCCGTGCCGGAATCGTCTGGTACCGGAACCTCGTGGTCTTTGTCCGGACCTGGCAGGTGAACTTCTTTCCCCCGCTGGTCGAGGCGCTCCTCTACCTCTTTGCCATCGGGATCGGCATCGGCACCTACGTGCAGCAGATCGACGGCATCCCGTACATCAACTTCATTGCCCCGGCCATCCTTGCCATCGCGGTGATGAACTCCGCGTTCTTCGAGTGCACGTTCGGTTCCTTTGTCCGCATGTACTACCAGAAGACGTTCGATGCCATGATTGCGACTCCGCTCTCGATCGAGGACGTGATCGCGGGCGAACTGTTGTGGGGGGCGACCCGGAGCGTCATCTACGTGATCATCATGCTGCCGGTGCTCGCGGTGTTCGGGGTCGTTTCGCTCCCCCTTGCCCTGCTCGCCATCCCGCTCGCGTTCCTTGGGGGCCTGATGTTTGCCGGCATCGCGATGTGCTTCACGTCCGTGACACCCGGCATCGATACGCTCAATTACCCGTCGTTCCTCTTCATCACGCCCATGGCGCTCTTCTCGGGCACGTTCTTCCCGCTCACGCTGATGCCGGCCTTCCTCCAGTACTTCGCGCTTGCCGTCCTGCCGCTCACGCACCTTGTCGCCATCATGCGGATGCTGACCCTGCCTTCACTCTCGTGGACGCTCCTTCTTCACCTTGCATGGATCGCAGTCATCACTGCCATCACCTGCATCATCTCGATCAACCTGATGCGAAAGCGGCTGATTGTCTGAAGTCCGAAGCGTGCCTCAGCGGGTGAACCGTAGGACAAGCAGGGTCTCGTCCTCCACTTTCTCCTCGCGGACAAGCTCCGCGTGTAATCCGTGCGAAGCAAAGAGTTCCTTTACTGCACCGGGCCCGGTGAGCGACGAGATGAGGACCAGGATCCTGCCCCCGGGCGCAAGCACCCGTTTCACATCCGCAGCAAACAACTCAAGGGTCTCCCTCCCGGATATCCCGCCGTCAAGGGCATACTCCAGCCAGTCATCGATCCGCTCATGAGGTTCGGTGGGAAGGTACGGGGGATTGAAGAGAACGAGATCGAATTTTCCCCGGACCGGGTCGAGAAGGTTGCAGCGGATGACATCCACGCCGGCTTTTTGGGCAGCGATCGCAGCGTGGGGGTTGATATCGGTGGCTATGGTGCGGGCACCCTTCCGCATCGCGGCTGCGATCAGCCCCGAGCCGGTCCCGACCTCCAGCACCCGGTCGCCGGCCCTCACTTCGCCCCCTGCGACATCGAGCAGGAGATATGTGTCGGCTTCGGGCTGGTACACCTGCGAGGGGTCGTAGTCCATACAGTAAGGAATGGTTGGCCGGTATCTGAAAAAAAGGGATTGGATGGGAAGGATCAGAACACAAACGGATCGCAATCCGGATCGCACAGTGAAATCCGGCCCCGATATACTCCCGGATTGGCGCCTGATACAATATGCTGCGTGATCCGGTAATCATAAACCTGCCGGTAGTTTATTAGTTGGAAAAAGAGCTTTTTCGTACCGGAGGAGTACACTGCACCAGACCGGATGCGGATGTCAGGTATCCATATGGCAAAAACGCCAAGGATACCGGCACGGAGCACTGCAAAAGCCATGAAGACCCTGGTTGATTCTGCCCGCGAAGGGAGACTGGCCCTCCCGATGAAGACCGTTGCCGCAGAGGAAGGTATGGATCCCGATGAACTCCTCCGGCGGATAGCCGCAGGGAGTGTGGTCATCATGCAGCGTAAAAATCGCTGCACGGGCATCGGGACCGGTCTGCGCACGAAGATCAATGTCAACCTGGGAACATCCTCGGGAAAAGTTTCCCTCAGCGATGAACTCAAAAAGGCGGAGATCGCCGAGAAGTTTGGCGCCGACACAATCAGCGACCTCTCTATGGGAGGTGACATCGACGCCATCCGGAGGGATATCCTCGCGTTTACCACGCTCCCCGTCACCACCGTGCCGATCTACCACGCGGTTGTCGAATGCGGCCTCGAGACCATGACGGCAGAAAGCTGCCTCCCCACCCTCAAACACCAGGCCGGGCCGGGGAACGACTCCGTTTGTCTCACCCGCGCGACGCAGAACACGCTGGCGGCTGCCGCACACGCGTAGAA
>NZ_PIZH01000775.1 GCF_002835825.1 Methanoregula sp.
TTACTCTCTCGCATAACATCATTCCGGTGGGCCGGGGACCGTGGCCGGTGCCCGGCAGTTCTTCATCGTTCACCCGCAGGTTACGCGGGGCTTCCTCCGGCAGATTCATTCTGTCCGGCGTTCTGTCCGCTTTCCGTGTTAATGCAGGATGACCGGTGCCCGGGAAAATCTGCACGGGCGTACAGTTCATTCAGTTTTTCAGTCGCGCATGAACAGATTCGGGATGTTGCTGCCATGGTGCCCCACAACCCGGCCGGACTCCGGCCAAAGGCGGGACCCGGGTCACCTGAGTCCCTTCAGGACATCGTGCCTGTCGATAATTCCCGCCAGTGCATCCCGTTCCATGACCGGCATCCGGCTGACATCGTTCTTGACGAGCAAACCAGCCACCTTCGTAAGCGGCTCATCGGGTGCAGTCGTGATTACCTTCCGTGTCATCAGCCGCTCGACCGGAATATCGGTATTGTTCTCGATCGCGGTCCGTACACGGCCATCGCGGAGAAGGTCTCTCCGGGAGATGATGCCCATAAGTTTTCCCTTCCTCATTACCGGAAATGCCGAGTACCCGCTCTCAAGCATCAGGGAGTAGATACGCTGGACCGGATCCTCGGGGGCGCAGGTGACCACCTTCCGTGTCATCACGTCTGCGACAATCCCCCCGATCTCGTGCCGGGTTACGATGATGGGGAAGAGATCGGAGAGGAGGACTGCGCCGAGAAAGTGATCTCCGGCATCTACCACCCCTGCCGTATCGGTCCGGTAATCGCGCAGCATCCGTGCAACCTGTTCTATGGGGTCATCGGGGCGGACCAGGGGGGCGTCTTTCAGGAACCCTTCGACCGTAACATTCGACCGGGTCGCCGTGACGCGGAGGGCGTCCGTGACATCGATATATCCCATTACTTTCCGTTTCTCGTTTTCCACAAAGATCTCGCGGAAGGATTCGTCTCTCAGGATCTGCCGGGCCCTCGTGACGGTACCGGTACATTTCACGAGCGGCATGTCGATCATGACGTCCTGCGCGAGTTTCATAGG
>NZ_PIZH01000776.1 GCF_002835825.1 Methanoregula sp.
CCGCGAGGCCGGCATCGGCAAGGGTGGCATCGATAACCGCACCGGCATTCTCAATTGCGAGGTTCTTCACCCCGTACGCCACCTCTTCCCGCACGGTGTCGGCAAAGAACATGTGGTCGGGGTTCTGGAAGACGAGACCGACATCGTGGGCGAGCGCCGCGATGCTGTGCTCTTTTGTGTTCTTCCCGTTGACGATAACATCCCCGCTTGTAGGGGAGAGGAGCCGGTTGAAGTGCTTGACAAGCGTGGTCTTGCCCGATCCGTTCTCGCCCACAATGGCGACGAACTCGCCCTTACGGATCGTGAGATTGATCCCGTCAAGTGCCCGCACATTATCGTAACAGTGGGTGAGGTTGCTGACCGTGATGATCGGCTCGTTCTTTTCTGCATGCACTCCGTTCTTCGCTGTTTTCGAGAAGTCGGGCTGTACCATGCCCCGCACATGATCGTTCCTGAGAACCTCGTCCGGAGCACCCTGCGCTGTGATGGCGCCGTTCTCCATGACGATGAGCGTGTCGACAATGTCCCGGAAGTGGCCGAACTTGTGCTCGATTAAGAGGATGGTCTTACCCGATGCCTTGAGGCTTTTGAGGATATCCGCGATCCGTTTCGTTGCATGCTCGTCGAGCTCGGAGGTCGGTTCGTCAAGGATAAGGATGTCGTTTCCGAGCGCGAGCGTTGCTGCGAGGGCTACGCGCTGCTTCTGGCCGCCGGAGAGGTGGTGGGGCGACCGGTCCTTAAGTTCCTCTAAGTAGGTCGTCCGCATAATCCGGGCGAGACGATCTTCGATGACCCCGGCCGAAAGGCCGCGGTACTCGAGCGCAGAGAGGATCTCCTCTTCGACCGTGGTGAAGATCATCTGGGCCTCGGGATCGTCAAAGACGACCCCGACATTCCGGGCAAGCTCCGAGAGGCTCTGGTACCCGGCAACGTCTTTTCCGTCGACGGTGACCGATCCCTCTTTCTTCCCGCCATAATCATGGTGCAGGACACCGGAGGCGGCAAGGCACAGCGAGGTTTTGCCGGCCCCGGAG
>NZ_PIZH01000777.1 GCF_002835825.1 Methanoregula sp.
GAAGATGTCAGAAGCAAAATCGTTTGAAAATGGTAACCCCGCCCCCAGGCCTGCAAGCACAAGGAGGGAGATTACCAGTATCGATTCTGAACATAACGTTATAAAGGAATGCCCAGCGACCCCGCCGGCCTTCGTCCGGTACGGCTGCCTCGGCTGCCAGAACACGTATCCGGTCGCCGGCCATTGCCTCTTCGGTAATGAGATTGGTGACGAGTTTTGCCAGCGGGACCGCAAACTGAACACCCGGGCAACGAGCGAATGCCTGCAAAAGGGCTGCATTTCGGCAATGTATGTCGAGAACCGCACCCTTGTCTGCACGCATAGCGGCAAGTGCGAGTGCATCGACCGGTTCGATAATTCGTATGGCGACATCCAGAAGACCCGCTCGGTCGCGGAGATCATCGATGCGGAACTCATCCAGGGGTCGAACCGGATCGCCGCACTGCAAAAACAGTTTCCCCGCCGGCACCCAAGCGGGGCAATCATCACGGAGGTCCCGGTATCATGACCGACAAGACCAACGTGATCACGGTCACCCAGGTGAACCTTGACTGGATCAACGAGAACGTGCCTGGAAAGTCTAAGCAGGCCCGGCTCGAAACGATGCTCGCCTTTTACAAGGAAAATGGCGGTCCGGTTAAATCTAAGGTGGGACCATGACCGAAGCTGCATCAGCACCGGTCCAGCATCGCATGTGCCAGCCGGGCCAATGGCCGCAGCTGACCGAACAGGACCGGGCCATTGTCAGGGAGCTCGGCCAGATCGGGATCCCCCGGCATGCAGCCGCGGTCCTGATGGCCTTCCGGCAGAACGGCCAGGACCTGCGTGTCACCTCCAGGTGGCTTGAGCATGTCACGGACTCCCAACAGCCGGAGATGTCCATGGCCCTGGCCTGGCTCCAGAAGGAAGGCCAGGTCAAGGTCGAGAAACAGATGTCCGAAGGAGGGAAAGGCCGGCCGCTCAAGGTCTTCGCCCTCACGCGATCCGTTGAGGGATACGTCCGCCTCAAAATTTACGAGTACCGGCAACAG
>NZ_PIZH01000778.1 GCF_002835825.1 Methanoregula sp.
GAGAAGGGCAACCCGGGAGAACTTCTCCGATGCTTCAAGTGCCGCTTCAAGGCCGGCATACAGGCAGGTGCTGTCCGGCTCAATGACCGGCAGCTCGGCCAGCTCCCCATAATACCGGGAGTCCTGTGCGGTCTGGGAACCCTCTGCACCAGGATCGTCCCCTGCGATAACCACAACCCCGGCAATAAGCCCCTGGGCGGTTGCCTGCAGGAGCGGGTCGGCGCAGGCATTGATCCCGACATTCTTGACGATAACAACAGACCTTCTGCCCGAAAGGGAGTCCCCGAGAGCATACTCAAGGGCGGTCTTCTCGTACACCACCAGTCCGGCGTTGCAGCGGGCCCCGAGTTCCGTGACGGGAAAGCCCGGAATGGTGTATACGGTATCGGCATACCGGCGGATCGCATCGGCAAGGGCATCTGTGCCGTTCATGCATCCCTCCCGGGAACAAGATCGCAGCCCGTGCAGTTGGTGCACATGGTAAGCGCCCGTGCCGGGTCAAGTCCTGCAGCAGCAAGCGCCTCTTCATGGATGGCAAAGATCCGCACCAAGCGCTCGAAGGAGGGGCGTTCCATCATCGTCATTCCTGCAACCGGGTTCAGCGGCCGGAGCACCGGGATCACCCCCCGGGTGGTGAGTCGCCGAATACAGGCTTCCATCTCGGCGTCCGTCTCCCCAAGACCGATAATGACATTGGAGAAGACGCGGTTCTCTCCGAAGAGTTCGACCGCGCGATCGAGGACCCTCCATATATGGTCGTAATCGAGGCCGGGGCACATGGCGGAAAAGAGGGCGGGCGTTGCTGCTTCAAGGTTGAACTTCACCTCCGCAACTCCGAGATCCTTTAAGCGCTCCGGGGTCATTTCGGTCGGGTAGATCGAAACGCCAATGGGCAGATCGAAGAAGGCAAGGTGCTTCACCACATCAAGGACATACGCCTCCTCTTCTTCGATAGTTGTCAGGACACCACTCGTAATCGAGATCGCATGGATGCGGTGCCGGACCGACTCAACCATCTTCATGATCTCTTC
>NZ_PIZH01000779.1 GCF_002835825.1 Methanoregula sp.
CTCTCGATCGACGCGCTCTCCAAAGAACAGAAGAACTATTCCTGCAGCTGGGATATCGGGACGTAAATCCCCTCCTCTTTTTACAGCATCCTTGCCGCGTACAGGTATTCCTGCGCCCAGCCGCAATACTCCCCGAACTGCTCCTTTGCAAACTTCCGTATCCGGTCGTATTCCCTCGTTGTCAGCGGAGCATCCGCAGGAAGGTCCGGAAGGTATTGTTCTTTTACGATCCGACGTATCCAGACATCCACGGGAAATGCATCGTATTTCTGGAACGCAAAGAGGAGGATGCAGTCCGCTGCCTTCGGACCAACACCCTGCAGTTTCATCAGTTCCTTCCGGGCATCATCGTACGAGAGACTGCGGATTTTCTGCTCCCACGACCTCACGTCAGTGATGGTGCAGGATGTGTCGTACACGTACGGCTGGCGGTACCCGAGTCTGCATGTCGTGAGGCCTTCATGACCCTCGCAGGAAATGCAGGACGGTTCCGGGAACGTAAAGAAGGTCTGGCCCCCGGATCGTATCGGGGTGCCAAACCGCTCTGCAAGCAACCCGATCCTGCGCCGGATGGTCGGGATATTGGAGTTCGTCGAGCAGATATAGGATACGGTGCACTCCCAGGGAGGCTGGCGCACAAGCCGCAGGCCGCGGCACTCTCCGATTGCCCGGTGGATCACGGGATCGTTGTCAATGGCAGAGAGGAGCCGGGGCAGGTCGACATCGAGAGAGAAGTAATGGTGGATGAATTCCGCAGGCGCGCCGCTGAATTTGAGCCTGTTTCCGTCCTGCCGTATCCGGATGACGTGGTTGTCAACAATCCCCTGCCATGTGCCATCGGGACTCCTCTCCCAGCGGAAGACCTGGCCGCAGCCGAGTGTCTGGTCGAGCGAGAACAGCTGGCCGGGGGGAAGGGTGATAGAGGGCATGAGTATAATCCAGCGGTGGAAAGCAGTTGAAAGAGTACCATGTACCATTCCCCCTCTTATTCGCTGGGGATGGTGCAAACGGGACGGGGAGGACCGGGCGCG
>NZ_PIZH01000780.1 GCF_002835825.1 Methanoregula sp.
GTCCTGACCTGATGCTGGGGCTCGGGCTCCGGGACGTTGTCATCGCCGCCGCGGTCATCACTATCATCGTCGGAGCATTCGTTGCGCTCCGGCAGGACGACTTCAAGCTCCGGCTCGCCTATTCCACGGTCAGCCAGCTCAGCTACATGATCCTGGGTGCCGCCGTAATCCTGCCTGCCGGGATCACCGGCGTGTCAGAGATCGGGAGAGCGGTTGCCGTCATCGGGGCAACGTATGCTTTCACGGCCCATGCATTCGGCAAGCTGGTCATGTTCTTTGTTGCCGGGGCCGGTGCAGTCGAGACCGGGAAGACGCGGGTCTCGGAGCTGGACGGCATCGGGAAGAAGATGCCGTGGGAATTCTGGGCGTTCGCCCTCGCAACGCTCTCCATGGTCGGGCTGCCGCCGATGGCCGGGTTCATCGCGAAATGGTACCTCTCGCTCGGGATCGGTGCGGGATACACGGGCGAGTGGTGGATGCTGCTCATCCTTGTCACGGCAAGCGTCCTGAACCTTGCGTATTTCCTCCCGATCATCATCCGGGCCTTCTTCCGGCCCGGGGAATGGGGAGCGCCCGGTGTCCGGTGGACCCTCCGCGGCCCGGTCGTCGTGACCGCGGCAGGCGCCCTCGCACTCGGCCTCTGGACGGTCTACCCCGCAAGCCTGTTTGCGCTCTGTGCGCAGGCTGCCGCAAACGTTACTCATACGGCAGCGCTGGTTTCCGGAACGTTTCTGGCAGGTACTGCAGTTCCGCCGTTCGTGATATTCCTTATCGGTGCACCGGTCGTCCTCCTTCTCAGCGGAAAGGCGCGGCAGGCCGGCCTCATCGTGCTCGGGGGAACAGCCCTCCTTGATGTCCTCCTCCTGCCGGGCGGCTATTTTGCCCGTTCTGCCGCGTGTGCCGCAGTCCAGTGGAACCTCCCGTTCATGGACTACACCCTGACCCTCCTCCGGGTGGACAGCCTCTCGTACCTGATGGGCCTCATCTTTGCGATCATCACCTTCCTCGCCATCCTGTACGCGGCTGCGATC
>NZ_PIZH01000781.1 GCF_002835825.1 Methanoregula sp.
CCATCGGCCGGGACGTTCCCCTGCTCGGGATCCCGGCGGGGGTGAAGATGTACTCCGCGGTCTTTGCCATTGACCCGCTCACGGCATCCTCGCTTATCCGGGAGTTCGACCCGGCCCGGGTCCGCGACGCCGAGGTGATGGACGTTGACGAGGAGGCGTACCGCAACAATATTCTGCAGACCCGGCTCTTCGGCATTGCCCGAACGCCCTCATCGCCCGGGCGGGTGCAGGTATCCAAGCAGGTGTACGAGGAGGCAGACGAGGAGCGGGCGAAAGCGGTGATTGCGCAGTTCCTCGATGAGATCCTCCTGCCGGGGACCCTCTACATCATCGGGGCCGGCACCACAACCGAGGCCCTAACCCGCAGGCTCGGGATCAGAAAGACGCTGCTCGGTGTGGATGCAATCAGGAACCGGCGGCTGGTTGCAGCAGACTGCAATGAAAAGACACTCCTTGGGCTTGCTGATAAATACCCGGACACCCGGATCATCCTCAGTCCCATCGGCGCACAGGGTTTCATCCTTGGCCGGGGCAACCAGCAGATCAGTGCGGCTCTGGTGCGGAAGACCGGTATAAAGAACATCATTGTTGCCGCAACACCGCACAAACTTGCGGAACTGCCGTTCCTGTATGTCGATTCGGGCGACGCCGACCTTGATCGCGAATTTGGTGATTCAATCCAGGTGATCTCCGGGTACCGGATCGCCCAGCGCAAGAAGATCCGGCATTAGTGCGGACTGACAAAACGCTCGGGGTATTGGCGGGGTAAAAAAGGGATATTTTTATTCCGGTGCGCACGGCTGTTTCAGCATGGTGAAGGCGATCAGGAACCCGATCACTGCGAGGACCAGCACGATAGGGAAGACCCCGAGATAGGACCCGGTTGAGGTTTTGATGACCCCCGCCAGCTGGGGCCCGGCAATGGCGCCGGCACCATAAGCAAGGAAGATAACCACGTAGCACCGCGGGTAATCGGACGTGCCGAAATACGCCCCCGTGCTGGCCGGCGCGATGGCAAGCCAGCCCCCGA
>NZ_PIZH01000782.1 GCF_002835825.1 Methanoregula sp.
AGCCCCGTCTCCGGTAACGTATACGAACCCCAAGGCAGCATCCAACATGACGGTGCAGACCATCACGATCAGCGGCGCCAACAGCGGGGACTTTTCTGTAAGTGGCGGCACCTGCGCTGCAGCAACGAACGTGACCGGAGGCGGTACCTGCACGGTCTCTGTTACCTTCACGCCATCGGCTGCGGGGAGCCGGACCGCGACACTGACCGTGACCACGACCGACCCGGACCATGGCGACAACTCCCAGACCCTGACCGTGAGCTTGTCCGGTACGGGTGTCGCTTCTTCGTCCGGCAGCGGATCCGGATCATCGGGCAGCAGTGGCGGAAGTGACAGCGATTCCGGCGGTTCACCAACCGGCAGTTCCAGTACAACCGGGACCTACGATGTGAACGTGGGCGGGAACTCGGCCGTGAGCACCGTTGCGGTGACCGGCACCGGCGTCAGCAGCACAATCATCACCGGCATGCAGCAGGGAAGCCTTCCGGCCGGCGTCCCGGCACCCAATCCCGACGTGTACCAGTACATTGAGCTCACCCCCGCCCGGGCCGGCACGATTACCCGAGCCAGCATCAGCTTCGAGGTGCCGGTAGCATGGCTCGAAGAGCACGACCTGACCACGGCGGACATCGCCCTGAGCCGGTACCATGACGGGGCGTGGACAGCGCTCCCGACCACCTTCACGGGGGTCACCAGCGGCATTGCTTATTATTCGGCGCAGTCACCGGGTTTCTCGCTCTTCGCGATCGCGCCGATGGAGAACGGAGCTGTTCCGGCGCAGACCGGTGCCTGCACGGCCGGGCAGCCGCTTACGTGCCCCGCGTGCCCGGTTCAGACCGCGCCGGCCGGCCCGGTCGGCCCCGGGACCGGCGCGGAAACACTCACGTCCGGGTCTGTGGCAGCAGCGCCGGCAACGGCAGCCGGCCCGGCCCTGCCGGCTCCCGGGTGCCCTGACGCCGCCGCGTGCCTCGTCCTTACCGGCTGCCGCGCGCGGTGCGGCTCGCGCGGCTCCTCGCTGCGGCCGTGGGTG
>NZ_PIZH01000783.1 GCF_002835825.1 Methanoregula sp.
TCACCGGCGGGACCGACCTCCCGCTCAAGGACGCAGAAGAGGTTGCGACCGCGCTCACCTATGAACTTGAGCCGCACGCAGATGTCATCTGGGGTGCTAGTGTCAGGAACGATATGGCGGGCAAGATCCGTGTGCTCGCCATCATGACCGGTGTGAAGACCGGACAGATCCTCGGGACACGCCAGTCCTACAAGACGCTGGTTGAAGCGATCGAGTCCAAGAGGGCGCACCCGAAAGCTGTCGAGCTGCCGCAGAACCGCAGGGCAAAGGAGATGAACAGCGGCGGCGGCATTCTTGAGTGGGTATGATCGGGGTAGGGAATACGGCCACTCACACTTACACCTTTCTTACACACTTTCCATCAGGTCTTCTTTTTTAAAAAAACTTCAGGCATTCTCTGGTTACCCTGTCATTCTCTCTGCGAAATTATTAATACGGCGGGTATCATTTATATGATAGAAATCGCCCAGATTTCCGCTCAAGCAGGAAGCGAAGAGGGTTTTCGGATCTAGACAGGTCCGAATCGTGGTATCGGAGTCGAACATCATGAACAGACAGATGAACAAGGACTGCTGGTGCAGGTCCGCCAGGTCATATCAGATTCTGCATTCTCTTCTGCCGGAAACTATCCGCAGTCTTATCGTTACTGAAACAGTCGCTGCTTCTGTTTTACCTCGTGCACTGTCCTGTTCTCTTCCTGCCTGGAGCATTCAATAATCAGGATTGATAGTGCATGCTGAATGACCTAATGGAAAAAAGAAAGAAGATTCTTGCGGAATCCGAACAGCACAAGGAACGCAGGAATGAACTGAACGCAGCCGCGAGCAAATTTGCACGTGAACGCAACACGCTCAATGCCCAGACCCGGGAGTTTGTTGAGTAAGCACAGAAAAACAAAGAGCTCAGGGATAAGTATAACGGAGATGTCCAGTCTCTCAAGGACCAGAGAAACGAGCTCAATGACGCTGCCAACAAGTTCTTTGAGGAGATCGAGGCATTTAAAAAGGAGCATGGCACGCTGAAAAAC
>NZ_PIZH01000784.1 GCF_002835825.1 Methanoregula sp.
AAGAACGCTCTAAGAATTTTCATGAAAGCACAGTCTCATGCATCCCCCGAGCCCCGAATATGCAAACATCAAATGGAGAAGAAATATGAATCCTCAGTAAGAGGGGAGAATTATCGCAGCAGAGAAAAAATGCGGATTCCGGATCCGGCCATCAGAAAATCTGCAGCTGCCGCACTGGACCGGATCCGCACGACACCCGGATCTGAACATATCCGGTTCATCATCCTCTACGGATCCGCCGGGGCCGGGACCATGAAAGCCGGTTCCGACATCGATCTCTGCATTTCACTTGATGGTGACCATCATGATGCGGCACGGTTCCGTCACGAAATCCTCTCACGGCTACCCGGATCCACGTATGACATCCAGATCTTCGAACTGCTGCCCCTGTACGTGAGGACCGAAGTTCTCAGGGGAGCTGTACTCTATCCTCCGGATCCGGCCATTGTGTATGAAACCGCCAGCCGCACCATCCGCGAATTCGATGACTTCAAACACCGGCTCTACGATTACACCGGTGAGGAGGCGATGTCGTGAAGAAGCACCATCTCCGCGAAACGATGATCAGGATCAAGATGAAAGAGATCGCCGAGGGGATCTCTCTTGTGGAAGAGCACCTGCCACAAACTGCTGAAGAGTTCAAACGACTCGGCCTTGTCCGGGACGGCATTTACAAGCGGATGGAATTTGCTATTGAGAATGTCTTCGACATCTGCGCCGTCATCAACGCCGATCTGGCTCTCGGCATCCCGGGCCATGACGACGATATCCTTGAGAACCTGGTAACGAACAGGGTTATCAGCGAAGATCTGCGCAGGAAAATTATGGGCATGCGGGGATTCCGGAACATCGTTGTCCACCGGTACGGAACCATTGACGATGCCCCCCGCATTCCGGCTGCTGACCGAAAATATCGGGGACTTTACCGGATTCAGCGATGCGGTTGAGGATATCCTGAAAAATACCGATGATGGTATCCCGGAAGACCAGCCCATAATACCAACAGGTATATGGCACAGCATTGATC
>NZ_PIZH01000785.1 GCF_002835825.1 Methanoregula sp.
GACGAGGGGTGGCCGGCTGGCAGAAGCACTGCATGAATGTCAAGATGCTCTTCCTGCCGGCTACTGCAATCACCGGCATCGTCCTTGCCGTTCTTCAGCTCCCCTTTACCCAGTATATTTATTACGGAACCATGGCGGCATTAGCCCTCGTTTCGATATTCTCGTGGAGGAATCTCAAGGAAGGGGGCGCAAGCTGCAGTAGTAACGGCAGCGGAACTTCGGAGACGGTACGCGCGGACACCGGCCCGGACCTCCTGTGCAAAGGGATTGTCCCCCACGACATGTTCGAGATCATGATGAACGGATCATTTGCCTTTGTTATGACGGTCATCATCAAGAACAACCTCCCGCTCCCCCATGCCTCCGACAGCGATGACTGGGCATACCTTGCCGAGTATTTCAGCAGCGGCGTATTTGGCGACCTGGTGAGTTTTTTATTCATGTTCACCATCTTTGCCATATTGTACATCCTGTTCTTCGAGATGCTCAGGAATATCCGTGCGCTCGACCGGTACTTCGTGTACCTGTCCTTTGGGTTTGTCCTTGCACTCATCTTCATGCCGCTGACGTCTCTCCTGTACGCAGTCACCGATATGCCGGTTCCGTACGGGATACTGTTCCATGCCAATGTCCTCGTCACCGGTCTTGTCATGATAGTTCTCTGGAAGCATGCCTCGGCGCGACAGAGGCTCCTGTACCCGGCAACGGACCCGTTGCGCGTGGACGGCATCTCCCGGCGTTTGTACCTCTTCCCGGCCACAGCAGCGTTCTGCCTGTTCCTCGATCTCCTGATACCCTCGTACGAGATTCTGCCTGAGACCGCCCTGTATATCGTTCCGTGTCTCGTGTTCTTCCTGCTCTCCCACCGGTGCTGATCATCTGATGGAGAGACCCTGTTGCGATTCTGGCAAAACACGGGAGCCGGAGATCTGCACTTCCCGCGCGTTGCCTGGTTTTTGGAACCTTGGGCAACCGATATAACCCGTTCTCTCTCGTGAGACAAAAGTTTCTGCGAGCCGTTCCGCAG
>NZ_PIZH01000786.1 GCF_002835825.1 Methanoregula sp.
GTGCCGTCCTTCCTCCTGACCCGGAACCGGTCGGAGAAGACCGCTTCCCCCGGGCCGGAATGCCCTCTCATATGATCGATCAGAACGGGGGCATCGTCCGGGTGGACAAATTCCGTAAACGGCCTGCCCTCCATCTCGTCCGGCTGGTACCCGAGCTGCTCCTCCGTCTGGGGGCTCATGTAGAGGACCGTCCCGTCAAGCGATAAGGAATAGATGATATCCTGGTTGACCTCCACGAGCATGCGGTATTTCTCTTCGCTCTCGCGGAGTGCGTCCTCCGCCTTTTTCCGGTCGGTGATATCCTCGACCATTTCCATAAACCCGGTGATACGCCCCTCAGGATCCGAAAGCGGGATCGCAGAGACGCGGGCTTTGAACCGGGTTCCGTCATCCCGGACACCTTCGGTCTCCACATCGCAACAGATTCCTGTTGCCATTGCTCTGGTTCCGGGACAGTGCGTGCATACTGCATCGCGCTTCTCAAATTCCCGGTAGCAGTACCGCCCGGGCCATAATTTCGGATCCGTATGGAACATCCGCCCCTGGGCAGCATTCGACATGATGATCCGGTGATCCGCACCGATCAGGGTAATACCGAAGGGAATGTTCTCGACGAGCAGCCGGTATCTCTCCTCGCTCTCGCGCCGCGCCTCTTCGGCCCGTTTCCGATCCGTGATGTCGCGCTCGATCGCAAGGATATAGTCCCTGCCTGCAATGGTTCTCCGCCGCAGGCTCACCTCGCTCCAGAACAGGTGGCCGTCCTTGTGCCTGCAGTGCCATTCGAAGACCTGCGGCTCGCCGGCAGCAGCCCGCTTCAGGTACGCTACCGCCTCCTCCTCCGTGAAGGGAGGTACATTCGAACTGATGTCTGCCACGCTCAGGCCCAGCGCCTCTACAGGGGTGTACCCGAACGTCTCCTCAATGGTTTCATTGACAAAGACGAACCCGAACGTCCCGATATCGTGAATCCAGATGGTATCGTTGACGGTGTTGAAGATCTCGCGGTACCGCTGCTCGCTCCTCTGC
>NZ_PIZH01000038.1 GCF_002835825.1 Methanoregula sp.
AATCTTAATTGTCGATTTCACATATTGAACCATCAGGAAAACCTGAAATCTCATACGTATAGGGGGAAAAATGAAGCATATTGGGTATAAACCGATACGGATTGCTGTGTTGCTGGTCATGGCAGCAGTCCTGCTGGTCAGCGGTGTTGCTGCGGCCAGCGAATTTGCACCCTGGTCAACACAGACCGTGGACAGCGGAGGGAAGGTCGGGCAGTATTCGTCGGTTGCGCTGGATGCATCGGGCAATCCCGCGATCAGCTATTATGACCAGACTTACGGCGACCTGAAATATGCGTCCTGGGAGGGAACCGCGTGGGTCATCACCACGGTTGATGCCTCAAAGAGATCCAGTGGCGGATGGTCATACTGGGGATGGGGCAACTCGTGGGACCATGACGCCGCGTACCAGAAATGGTACCATGGAACCGAAAAGGTTGGAGAACATTCTTCCCTTGCCTTTGACAGCAGCGGCAGGCCGCGGATCAGCTATTATGACGAATCGAAAGGCGACCTGAAATACGCTGCCTGGGATGGCAGCCAGTGGATCATCACCACCGTCGACGGTAACAATTACAGGAAAGGTACCCAGCGGGGGTGCAACTGGGATGGCGATCAGGGCAAATACCAGACCCGTTCCGTAAATGTTGGTGAATATTCGTCGCTTGCCTTTGACAGCAGCGACAATCCGCGGATCAGCTACTATGACAAGACGAATGGCGACCTGAAGTATGCATCCTGGGATGGAACCAAATGGGTTATCACAACCGTTGATGCTTCCAAGAAAGAGAATCCTCAGAAGTCATCGTTCTGGGGCTGGGGATGGGGCAATGACCATGATTCAGATTATTCGAGATATTATCATGGTACGGGAAAGGTAGGCGAATATTCGTCTCTTGCTCTCGACAGCAGCGGCAACCCCCGGATCAGCTACTATGATGAGACAAACAAGGACCTGAAATACGCTTCCTGGGACGGGACCCGGTGGGTCATCACGACAGTCGACAGCGCCGGGAGCGTTGGTGCGTATTCATCCCTTGGACTGGATGCAATGGACTCCCCCCGGATCAGCTATTACGATGCCACCAGGGGGAACCTGAAGTTTGCCGCATGGAACCGTGCATCCACCACCTGGGAAACTGAGACGGTGGACAGTTCAAAGAAAGTAGGAACATTCACCTCCCTTGTACTGGATACGCTCGGCAATCCCTCCATCAGTTACTATGACCAGAAGAACAAGGATCTGAAGTATACCGCAGGAACCGGGCATGCACCCGTGATCATCCCGACCGTGACCGGTATCGCCCCGGTAAATGGTTCGGTTGTCGGGGGAACAGAAGTGACGATCACCGGAACGAGGTTTACCGGAACAACGGCCGTAACATTTGACGGGACAGCCGCCACGGAATTTACGGTTGTCAGCGATACCTCCATCACCGTGATTGCCCCCGCACATGCAGCGGGATCCGTTGACGTTGTCGTCACCACTCCCCGTGGCTCTGCAACCGGGACCTTTACCTATGAAACGGAGGTCATCCCCACTCCGACCGTGACCGGTATCACCCCGGAAACTGGTCCGGTAAGCGGTGGAACGGAAGTGACCATCACGGGAACGAAGTTTACCGGAACAACGGCCGTAACATTCGATGGAACAGCCGCCACGGAATTTACAGTTGTCAGCGATACCTCCATCACCGCGACTACCCCCGCACATGCAGCGGGATCCGTTGACATCGTCGTCACCACCCCCGGTGGCTCAGCAACCGGAACCTACACGTATGAAGTAACCGTAATTCCCGCCCCGACCGTGACCGGAATCGATCCGTCCAGCGGTCTTGCCGGAGCAGATCTGGCCGGCGTCAGCATCACGGGAACGAACTTTGTTTCCGGAACAACCCCTACCGTCCGGCTGGAAAAGTCCGGTGAAGACAACATCGAGGCAACCGGTGTCACGGTCAACTCCCCCACGCAGATCACCTGCAATTTCCAGCTCACCCCCTACAAATCAACCGTCCCGGGCAAGTGGGACGTTGTTGTACAGAATGCAGATGGACAGTCAGGCTCCCTGAGAGCTGCCTTCACGATCACCAACCCGCCCCCGACCGTCACTTCGATCGAACCGAGCAGCGGCCAGAATGGAACGGTAATTGACGTGATACGCGTAACAGGGACGAACTTCGGCTTTGGTGCAAACCCGAAAATCTGGCTGGCAAAAGCCGGAGAAGCCAACATCCCCGCATCGGACACGCAGATCTTCGGCACAACCGAGCTGAAATTCCGGCTCAACATCCCGGCATCAGCACCCGCCGGGCAATGGGATCTCTGGATCGAAAGCCAGGACGGCCAGACCGGTGCCTACCTTGGCATGTTCACCATCACCTACCAGAAACCCTCGGAACGCAGCTGGGTCTGGTCCACCGATGGCTGGGAGGGGTGGACAACAACCTCGGCCTGGACACCAACAACTTCAACTGATACGATATACGGGCCTGTTGTTGAAGGCGGTCATGGGGTCTATGGAACGGCAGTCTCTACAGAACGAAGGGCTGGTTCCACCCAGTCAACCGTGACAAAGACATTCACGGCAGCACCCGGGGAGCAATGGTCCACGATGACATTCAACGGTCTGCTCAGTGCATCAGAGTATCCAGCAGGACGATCGCTGGCCATCACCGTAAATGGTCAGGATGTCTATTCTGCCACGGCAGGATCGGACAGTAGTATCAATGGCCAGGAATTCACCATCACAAGGACATTCGAACCGGCAAACACCGTAACAGTTGCGATAACCGGCAAACAGGGAACAAGACTTGCTGTCGGTTCATACACCCTGCAGTTCAATTCGCTGACCCTGAGTTGAGGCAGTCAGTACCGGGATAATCACCTGCCTCCCCACGAAAAACCCCTTTTTTCAATGCCTTAACAAACGTGCCCGTATGTACGGGCTCATTGGATCTCTGGCCTGAACTCTCCCCATAGCGTCGCCTAATTTATAATCTCATCCATCCATTGATTGTTTATTCGGGGTATTTGGTATGCTTCTGCGGCCTTACAGGCACCCCGCGTTCCCGGTTTATGGAAACCCGATGAAGACGGGTTTACGGTGCCTGCAGGAGCCTCGGGAAACGCAGAACACCAGGTGAGTTGTATGGGATTTCCACATGTTCTTAAGGGAAAACTGTTAACGGTCACGGGATCTCTCCTTTCGGGATGTATCGCGATCCTTCTCATCTCTGCCATAGTATCCGCCGGGTGTCTGTCTGGACCAGCCGACCATCAGAATCTCCCCTCGCAGGCTCCGGCATCCTCCGCGATCGTTCCCACAAGTGGTTCTACCGGATTGCTCGTTCCGGTTACCATAACCGGCACGAATTTCTCGTATGGTGTATCCCCGTCCATCTGGCTGGCAAAACCGGGTGAAGCCGATATCCCTGCACAGGATATCGTGGTGATCTCGCCATCCCGGATCAGGTGCGTATTTGCGCTTCCGACAGCATCGTCATCAACCGGACAATGGGATGTCCATTTGCAGAATGCCGGGGGTGGATCTGCACAAAAGATCGGGGTTTTCACGATTCTGGATGAGAAGGCACTGCCTTTTGTGTGGAACTGGTCGAATGAGAACGGGTGGGACGGGTGGCAGCATACCTCTGCATGTTCCGATTCGGGAACAAGAACCGGATCCTGCCTTGAACACGGCCCGGTTATTGTCAGCGGCCATGGTGAATACGGTTCGATGGTGACTTATGACCGGGTTTCGACACGATCGTCTGTGTCAAAAACCTTTACCGCTCCCGGCAGCACGCGATGGAGCAGCGTCACCTTCCGGGGGGTCCTCAGTCCGTCTTCCGTTCCCCGCCTGCGGTGGCTCTCAATCGATGCAAACGGCGTGAATGTTTTTTCTGCCAATGCTACCATGAGCCCTCCGGGGAACGGCCAGCCGTTCACTATTGTCCGGTCCTTCGCGCCTGCAAACAGCGTGACGATCCAGATATCCGCAGGGCAGGACCTTACGGTACGTGATACCACGCAGTACACCCTTCAGTTCGATTCGCTGACACTCAGTTAGGGTGCAGGTCACTCCCCCTGGCGCATCATCAGGATATCTCCCGATCTTCCGGGGCATGACGAACAGCAGGAAGGATAGTCCTGCATGATGCAGGGACATCCCGGTGGAAAGTACCGGGAAACCCTCCATTTCCTTTACACTGTCGTGTGAACTTCCGCTATCCCCCGGGGTACAGTGGTATTGGCCAGCGCTGTCAGCACACCGTCCTTGTACACCAGTACCTCTAAAAGATCCCTGCTCCCGTCTTCTTTCTCCAGGATTCCATCGATTGTCCCGCTCTTCATTACCATCTGGTAGATCTGGTCCCCGGCTCCTTCGACTGACCGTACCTGGCCGTTCGAACTGATGGTGCCGGTATAGTTCCCCGGGTACCGTACCTGGACCCAGACGCCGTTATCGGGTATCGCGAGCCGGACCGGGCCCTCTCCCGGTGGCGTGGGCTCAGCAGCGACCGGTGTCGCCGGTACAGTGGCATCCGGGCCGGCGACCGCGGGCCCGACAGATACATGCATCTCGACAATTCCCCGGGGTGTTGTTGTCTCATGACGGGCAATCAGCACACCCCCGTTGTATGTCGCGACCTCCAGTCGCTCCATGGAGCCGTCGCCTTTCTCGATGAACCCGTCAATCACGGTGTTCTGGACCGGCAGCTGGTACCACTGTGTCCCGGAACTGTTCACATCGCTGCGCCAGCCACTGGCAGAGAGGAACCCTGAGTACTGTCCCGGATACGAGATTTTTACCCAGATGCCGTTCCCCGGTACAGTGCCTGAGAGAGGGGGTTTTTCCCCGGGAACCGGGGCCGGTGTTGCAGCCGGCGTGGGCACGTTTACAGGCGTCGGTGCGGCAGTGACTCCTGCCTTTGCTGCGGCAGCTTTCTCCCAGGGCTGGAGCCCCGGCTCCGGTATCGGCGAGACCATGGCCAGGACAAGGATTGCCATAAGGAGGACAATGGCAAGGAGCGTGAAGGCAGGGGATATCGGTTTTGGCTCATCAGGGATGGCCTGCCGGGTGCCCTGTGCAGGACCGTATACCGTCCATTCCGGGACCGCTGGCCGGCCCGTCGGTGCATCGGAATCCAGGGTTCCCGCATCCATCCTCTCACGCTTTGCGCGGGAATAGTAATCGGCAGGAGTGGGATCGGCCTGGACTGCGACTCCCTGCTTTTCGAGAACGGTAAGGCACCGGTCGCGGTTCTGGATATTCCTGCCGGCGGCAAGGAAGATGAAGATCAGCTCGATCCCACGCATACTCCCGTCGGAAGTACCGTAGGTGATCCGGATCACCGGTTCGCGCAGCCGGTTGGTCTCCGCGGAAGCAAGCGTGATGTCCTGGTAGGGGATCTCCAGCCGGGGCTTTCCTGCATCCTCGCAAACCAGGGTAAGCTGCCCCTCGAGAAAGACGGCTTCGTAGCCAATACCGTTGATGATCAGCCGCTGTGTCCTGTGGATGACCGCATCCCCGCTCTCACTGCCCGGAGTATCCATAAATTCCTGCCGGAGTATACCAGTAGTTACTGTGTCCCTTCCTCCTAATAATCTCTGCAGTATTCAGGAGCAGGCCGCATTATTCCCCATGCCTGTCAGGTCCGCGCACCTCCGTGTTCCGGTTCACGAGCAGGTTCCAGGCATCATGAGCTTTGTTGTGCCGGACAAGCACACCCAAAAGCTCCAGCACGGAGCCATAGCCGGCAGAAAGCAATGCCTCGTTTTCTGCTGTTTTGTGAAACGCCGGGAGCACGGCATAGACCGGCGCTTTTGCCGTCCCGTCACAGACCTTGAAGAGATGGGTCTTTGCATCGCCGAGTTCACCGCTCATCTTTGCGACGATGGTATTGACCCGCTTTCCCTCGTGCAGGTGCAGTTTCGAGAGCTGGAGGAACTTTGCCGGGGAGAGAAGCCGGAAGCCGTCGCGGCGTACCGCGGCCCTCTGGAGAACTGCATAGCTGTACTTGATGTCCGTATTGATGTACCGGTATGACTCATCGCACCGGGCAAGAGTTCCCATCAGGCGCGTGGGCCGGATGGCCGGTGCGGTGGCAAAACTCCAGCACCGCGGGGCTTTACAGGCAGTGCCCCGGAACAGCGGGCAGGGCGCGTGCACGGTAAGCCCGGCAGGTTCAAGGCCGGCGGCAAGCGTCCGCATGCGGGTGGAGTTCACTTCATCCGCGGGCTCGACAACCAGGATTGCACCGTCGCGAGCAAGCCGCTCCGCAAACCGGCCGACTATACCGGCCCGCGGGTCTCCCGAACGGTCCGCGAGTTCCCCGAGGACATTGGAGAAGACGATGAGGTCGAACCGTTCCGGCAGGCCTGCGGGAAGCGGGTCGCGGATGTCCGCCTTTTTCGGGGGTTTGACCGAGACCGGCCCGCCCCGCGGCACGAATGCGTCCCTGAGATACAGGAACGCCTCGATATGTTCCTCCGACTGCTCGATGGCGTAGACTGACGCCTTCCCCCCGTCAAGCCGGGAGAAGAAGTCCGCGATGGCGAGCGGGACAACCCCGGGCCCCGTGCCAACATCGAGGATGGTCATTGACTTTTTCAGGAATCCTTCCTCGAAAAGTCGCAGGAGCAGGTGTTCTGTCTGCATGAAGTAGACCGGGAAATGGTAGGCAAGGTACCCGAGCACGCTGTAGCCTTTGGTGTACCGGAGCGAACGCTGGTGCAGGGGCTTCCAGTAATCGTCCTTCTGGGCCGTGATTGCTTTCCGGAGCCGTTCGACCGTGACCGGGTCATCCCAGGGCTTCCCGACTTTCTTTGTGATATACTCCTCGATGGCAGTGGCAAGAACCGGGGGCAGTTCCCTCTTCTCAAGGAATATACTGGTGCGTTCCCGCTCGCCATTGCCCGGGAACAGGGGCTGAGCCGGGGGGATTTTTTTGATCTCGACATCTCCCTCCCTTCGCGTTGCCATAAGGCCAAGGCGGGGCAGTTCCGGTGCAATCGCCCGGTAGATCTCATCGACAGGCATTGGCGCGTCAAGATACTGAACGATCTCCGAAAGCAAAAACGAGGGACGGGTCCCGGCAACATACTGTATCGTGGAGATCAGGGAATTTCCGGCCATAACCTGCCGGATAGTAGGGTGACTGCCCACATACATCTTTCGTCAGGCGGCTCCACAACGCTCCTGTTTCTGTTCAATCGCTGGCTTCTTCTGCCATGGCGAGAGATATTCCTGACAGATCAGATCATGCTCGACCACTGCCCCGGTGCCGCAAACCTCCGCACCCCGACGCTTGCTATCAAAAAGTGCCCGCAGTGCGGTGAGGAAGTCGAACTCTTCTCAAACGACGTCTCCGTAAAGTGCAGCAACTGTGGTTTTGAGGTGTATAACGACACCATCTCCTGCGTGCAGTGGTGCAAGTATGCAAAGGAATGCGTGGGCGAGGAGACCTACCACAAAGTGATGGCGCAGCTCAGGGCACAGGAGAACGGACACAAAAACGCGTGACCGCTCTTACGGCAGGGCCAGCATCCGTTCGATAGCGCCCCGGGCACGCGAAGCAATCTCATCGGGCACGGTGATGCGGGGCCGGAGCGTCAGGAGGGCGCTCTGCACTTTTTCGAGGTCCGTCTTCTTCATATTCCGGCAGATGCCCTTCTCATCGAGCGGGAGGCACATCTTGTCCGGGCATTCCTTCTTCAGCCGGTACAGGATCCCAACCTCCGTGCCGATGATAAACTCCTTTTTCTTCGAGCTGCAGACTTCCTTGATAATCCCCGAGGTGCTTGCCACGTGGTCGGCAAGGTCGATGACCTCCGGCCGGCACTCGGGGTGGACGAGCAGGACGGCATCCGGGTGGGCGTTTCGTGCAGCAGTCACCTGCTCCGGCGTGATCCGGTCGTGGACAATGCAGAACCCTTCCCACGGCATGACCTTCTTCTTCGTGAACCGCTGGGCGTACCGCCCGAGGTTCCGGTCGGGGACGAAGATGATCTCGTCTTCCTGTACGGAGTTGACCACCTTCACGGCGTTCGAGGACGTGCAGCAGATGTCGCTTTCGGCCTTGACCTCCGCGCTGGTGTTGACGTAGCAGACCACGGCAGCATCCGGGTGCCGCTCCTTTGCCAGCCGCAGTTCGGCAGCGCTGATCATCTGCGCCATGGGGCAGCAGGCATCCTCCGCGGGCAACAGGACAGTCTTTTGCGGAGAGAGGATCGCCGCGGTCTCGGCCATGAAGTCCACGCCACAGAAGACGATGACGTCCTCCTTACGGGTGGCCGCTGCCCGGGAGAGTTCGAGCGAGTCCCCCGTGATATCCGCGATATCCTGTATCTCGTCGGGCTGGTAGTTGTGGACAAGGAGGACCGCATCCCGTTCCTCCTTCAGCCTCCGGATCTCCGCTGCGATCTCCGCGGAACCTGCTAACCTGTCCATAATCCTGTATCCTGTTCATCGCAGATTCCTATTAAACCGATGCTCCCGGCCGGCGCACCCGGATATTTATGCATCCGGCCCGCCCAGTACCTCATAAGGCTATGAAGATCATCCTTCCGGACAAGAGCAGTCGCGAGATGAGGCCCGGCACGATGACGGTGGAGGAGCTCCTGCGGGACCTCGGGTTCGACCCATTTGACGTGATCGTCTCGCGGAATGGAACACTCGTTACGGAAGATGCGATTGTCGCAAACGACGATGAGATCCGGATTATCCGGATCGCCCACGGGGGATGACGGGTGGTGCACACCGCAGGACCCGATACGACACCTCGCTGCGACACCTGCGGTGAACCTGCGGTCTACCGGGAGAGAACAACCGGCCGCCACCTCTGCCGGGACCATTTCATTGCGGATGTGGAAGGACGAGTCCTGGAAACCATCCGTTCGCGGAACCTGATTACCCCCGGCGACCACGTGGCCATTGCTTTAAGTGGCGGCAAGGACAGCACCGCCCTCCTGATGATCCTTTCCCGGGTCCTGCCGTCCCTCGGGCCCGTCCGGCTCACAGCGATCACTATCGATGAAGGGATCGCCGGTTACCGCGAGGACACCATCCGATCGGCAGATATCCTGGTTGCCCGCTTCGGTCTCCCGCATCTCACCGTATCCTTTCCACAACTCTTCGGTGGCACACTCGATACGTTCCTTGCGGGACGGGAACCGGAGGCCTGCAGTGTCTGCGGGATCCTGCGGCGGAAGGCGCTGAATGTCGGGGCGGAGCGCGCCGGTGCAATGAAACTTGCAACCGGGCACAACCTCGATGACGAAGCCCAGTCGGTCTTCATGAACGTGCTCCGGGGCGACCTGCCCCGGCTCGTACGGGACTCCGGCAGCGATTCGCAGGGACGGTTCATCCCCCGCATCAAGCCCCTGATGTTCATTTCAGAGAAGGAGATCGCAGTCTACCTCATGCTGCATGGTGCCTGGGCAGATCTCCCGGAGTGCCCGTACGCGGTCCATGCCCTCCGCGGTGAGGTACGGCGGATGCTTGCCACGCTTGCGTCAAAGCACCCGGGCACGATGCTCCACCTCATGAAGAGCAGATAGAAGATTGCGGCACGGTG
>NZ_PIZH01000787.1 GCF_002835825.1 Methanoregula sp.
GCGGGACCATATGCAACGGATGCGGTGCGATCATGACAGATTCACCGATACGGATTATTGTTCATGACCGGCAGGAACGGGAGGATATCGGTCTGTTCCTCGAAGTGATAATCAGGGAGATCCGGTGGGGGTCCCAATCCAGGGACAAAACGGCATTCACGTGGATCATCGCTCCCTCATGAAACGGGAACGTTCGTCAACAGTACACACCAGGTAAAAAGAAAAAAGGGGAAACCATCATGGCACACAGCACATCACATATTTTGTTAACGGCAGGGATCGCCATTCTTGCTCTCCTTGCTGCGGCAGGATGGGTCCTGGCTCATCCATCTCTGCAGCCGGAACCCGGCCGGAAAGAAATTATTGTCTTTAGTTCAGCCTCGCTGAGCGGGGCTCTTACCGATATTGCGAAGGCGTACGAGACTGCCCACCCGGATACGAATGTTATCCTGAATTTCAACAACGCGGCTGTACTCCGCACTCAGATTGAACAGGGTGCCAGTGCGGACGTGTTCCTGTCGGCAAACACAAAACACATGACGGCCCTGCAGGAGGAAGGCATGATAGTCAACGATTCAGTCAGGGTCTTTGCAACAACCAACCTTGCGATCGTTGTTCCCCGCGAAAACCGGGCAAATATTACCGGTTTGCCAGACCTCGCACAACCCGGTGTCCGGCTGGTAATGGGTGTAAAGGAAGCGCCCTTTGGTGATTACACCCGTCAGGTACTAGAGAAAATGGCAAGGGATCCTGCTTTCGGGCCTGCGTACAGAGATGCGGTAATGATGAATGTTATCTCAGAAGAACCAACGCTCCCATCGTTGATTGCAAAACTTCGGATTAGCGAAGCGGATGCTGGGATTGCTTTGGCATCCGATGTCAGTAAAGGAGACCGGGCTCTCGTGACCGCCATCCCGATCCCGGACCCGTATAATTGAGTTGCTGTGTTCCCGCTTGGTTTTGTGCAGAGATCGACTGATAAAGACCGGGCAGCGGCGTTTATCGGTTAAATCGTCTCGTCGGAGG
>NZ_PIZH01000788.1 GCF_002835825.1 Methanoregula sp.
GGAGGAAAAGACCTCATCCGGCTGGCGGCAATCACAGCAGCAGTGCTCATGCTCCTCCTCGTTCCTGCCGGAGACGCTGCAGAGGTTCCCCTCTCCGGGCATACAATAACCTACATCATTACCGTCGATTATGACGGGTCTGCGATCTGGCAGGTCGAGTATCGGACACGACTCACCACCGATGCCGACGTTGCAGCATTTGAGTCGTATTCCAGCAACCTGTCTGCTGTGTATCTCCCCGAGATCCGCGACCTGATGGAGCGTTCAGCAGTGCAGGCATCCATTACCGCCTCGCGCCCGATGACCATCGGCACGGTCACCGGGGACCCCACTATCCAGGTGTCTCCCACGGGAAAATTCGGCGTTGTTGTCTATACCATCCCCTGGAGCGGGTTTGCTAAACCGGGGAGGGCATTGACCATCGGGGATGCATTTGCCGGAGGCCTCTATCTTGCGAAAGACAGCACGCTTGTCATCCGGTATCCCGAAGGATTTACGGTAGCGAGCGCAACTCCCCCCGCCGATAAAGAGCGCGAAGAACTGATCTGGTACGGCCAACGCTCGTTTGCCGCAGGGGAGCCCCGGGTCGTCATCGAGCAGGAATCGCCCGTTCCCGTCATCCTGCTGGCTGCCGGACTCATCGTCATCATCATTACCATCACTGCCGGGATCTTCCTCCATGGGAGGCGGCATTCAGCCCGGGCGGATGACGAGCCCGATGACGCGGCCCCGGCCCTCACCCCGGACGAGGCGCAAAACATCGGGGATCGTATCGTCCGGCTCCTCGAAACGCATGGAGGTGAGCGGCTCCAGTCCGAGATCGTGCGGGAACTCGCCCTGCCCCGGTCAACCGTCAGCGCCGCCATTGCCGGTTTGCATGCAAAAGGGATGGTCGTCAAGGTCAGAAAAGGCCGGGAGAACCTGATCCGGCTGGTATTGCAGACCAAAGAAGAGCACCGTGCCCCATAAGAGAGCACTTTTTTTAGGGGTATACACCCCGGCAGGAAAAGGATGGGTGTTACTG
>NZ_PIZH01000039.1 GCF_002835825.1 Methanoregula sp.
TTATGTTTTTTTTTTTATGTATACTCTACTCCCGAGGACTCCCCGTTCTTCTTCGTCTGCAGCGTCAGGCGGGTATAAGAGACAAGAAAAAGACCGGGCAGCGGCGTTTATCGATTACAGCGTCTCTTCGGAGGGCGCCTCGGTACTGGCCCGGTACGGGTTCATACCGAGCGGGCGCCAGACCGGATACGACTATTGACCAGTACTGTCAGGATTTGTATGACACCAACCATAGAACGGATCTGCATGAGGGGAAACCTGAGGCTCCGCATTTTCACCGGTATCCTCATCGGGATTGCGATCCTCTTCATCGGGATACCGCTTGCTGCCCTTCTGATTCGGGTGACCCCGGAAACTCTGCTCGCCTCATTGCAGAACCCGGTCGTAATCGATGCACTTTGCCTGAGTCTTCTCACGGCGGGTATCAGTACCATTATCGTGATTGGTTTTGGCACTCCTGTCGCTTACATCAATGCCCGCTGCCACTACCCGGGAAAGAAAATCATCGATACGATAACCGACATTCCTGTCGTTCTCCCCCCGGCCGTTGCCGGTCTTGCGCTGCTGATGGCATTCGGACGACGGGGATTAGTCGGGCAGTATCTCGACATCCTGGGGATCGAGATCGCGTTTACCACCATTGCGGTCATCATGGCACAGATCTTCATTGCTTCACCGTTTTACATCCGCCAGGCACGGACGAGTTTTGCCTTAGTTAACCGGACCTACGAACATGCAGCAAGGACACTTGGTGCCAGCCCGATCAGGACGTTCTTTACGATCACGGTACCGCTGGCTTTTACCGGAATTCTCTCCGGGGCGGTATTGAGCTTCGCACGGGCGTTGGGAGAATTCGGCGCAACCATCATGTTTGCCGGGAATCTTCAGGGAAAAACCCAGACAATGCCGCTTGCTATCTACGGTGCATTCCAGGGAGACGTGGACTCATCGCTCGCACTTGCAGTTATCCTTGTAATAATTTCGTTTGTTGTTATCAGCATCGTAAAAATCCTGGCTGAAAAAGAGGAGACCGGCACATGATAGATATCCGTGTCAAAAAAGCGCTCCGGGATTTTACGCTGGATGTGGATATCCATATGGGAGAGTGCGGGACGCTGGTCCTGCTGGGAGAGAACGGCGCCGGGAAATCAACGGTCCTCAACCTGGTTGCGGGTCTCATGACACCGGATACCGGGGAAATCCGGATTGGCAATGAGACATTCATTGATACTTCGGTCCGAACCTGCATTCCCGCAGAGTCACGCGGTATTGGGTACGTCTTCCAGGACTATGCCCTCTTCCCCCATCTGACCGTGCACGATAATATCGCCTATGGCATGCGGGCCCGCCATCTGCCCGGGGATATCACTGCTGACCGGGTGAGGGACCTTGCCGGCAGGCTTGGTCTGCGGGAGGTTTTGCAGCAACCCGCAGGTACTATTTCGGGAGGCCAGTCCCAGCGGGTTGCCCTTGCTCGTGCTCTTGCCGTAAAGCCAAAAATCCTGCTTCTCGATGAGCCGTTCAGTGCTCTGGATGTGCAGACAAGGGTGTTGATGCGGCGGGAACTCCGTGAGGTCCTGTCTTTTGAAGGGATCCCTGCGATTCTTGTAACCCATGATATCCGTGATGCGTTTGAGATTGGTTGTTGCATTGGCCTTATGGAGAGAGGGAAAATGGTAATGTATGGTGAACAGCGCACCGTTTTCCAAAAAGGCCTGCATCCGTTCATTGACCAGTTTTTCTCCGGGGCCCCTTCATTATGATCTCGGTTCTTTACGTTGACGACAATCCTGCCCTGCTGGAAGTGGGGAAGCTGTACCTGGAGCGGACAGGCAGGTTCCGGGTGGATACGCGGGGATCGGCAGCTGAGGCGCTGGACGTCCTTAAGACCAGCCCTTATGATGTGGTCCTCTCCGATTACCAGATGGAAGAGATGGATGGCATCATGTTCCTCAAGGAAGTTCGGAGAGCGTGGCCTGATCTCCCGTTCATCATCTTCACGAGCAAAAGGAGAGAAGAGATCGTGATCGAGGCGCTCAACTGCGGTGCGGACCATTACCTCCAGAAAGGCGGCGAGCCCAAATCGCAGTTCGCCGAGATGGTCCATATCCTGTCACGGGCAGTGGAACGAAAACGGGCCAACGATACCATCCTGCACCTGAACCGGCTGTACGCGGTCCTCTCGCGGACCAACCGGGCCGTGATCCGTATCCGCGACCGGCAGCAGCTTGTCGAAGAAGCGTGCCGGATTGCAGTCAATGAAGGGAAGTTCCTGATGGCCTGGATTGGGCTTGTCGACCCAGCAACGCACGAAGTCCGGCCGGTCGCTGCCTGCGGGTACGAGGACGGGTACCTGAGCACGCTCTCTGTGAGCATCGACAATGTACCCAAGGGTATGGGCCTGACCGGTACATCGATACGGGAAAAGAGGCCGCTTATCAGCAACGATATCTCCTCCGATCCGCGGATGGCCGGGTATCAGGCCGAAGCTGCCCGCCGGGGATACCGTTCATCGGCCTCCCTCCCGCTGATCTGTAATGGCGAAGCGATCGGGGCCATGAGATTCTATTCTTCCGAGAAAAAATTTTTCAATGAGCGCGAGATGCAGCTGCTTGACGAACTTGTGGCCGACATATGTTTTGCTCTTGAGTTGATCGACCGGAAGGAAAGGTAAGGCGTCCGGATCCGGGAAAAATAGGACCGGGTCCCTCACTGCTTTCGTAACTCCGCCCAGTCCCAATGATTAAATACCATCGCCATCAAATTGACTGACCAGTCAGTTTACGTGGTGTTTCCGATGTTGTACCGTAACGTCCCCAAAACCGGCGACAAGCTCTCTGCGCTCGGCTTCGGCTGCATGCGCCTCCCCTCAAAGGGCCGGAGTGTCGATGAGGAGCGAGCCATCCGCCAGATCCGGCACGCGATCGACCAGGGTGTCAATTATTTCGACACCGCCCCCATCTACCATCTCGGCAAAAGCGAGCAGGTGCTCGCAAAGGCGCTTGCCGGAGGGTACCGGGAAAGGGTCCGGATTGCGACCAAGCTCCCGCACTGGGAGGTCTTCGAACGCGAGGACATGGACCGGATCTTACAAGGCCAGCTCGCGATCTTCGAAACCGATCACATCGATTATTATCTTCTCCACAGCCTCACCGGGAAAAGTTTTCGGATCATGAAGAACCTCGGCGTCCTTGAATTCCTTGACGCTGCAAAAAAGGACGGCCGCATAACCTATGCAGGCTTCTCGTTCCACGGGAGCCTCGAGGATTTCACCATGATCGTGGACGCGTACGAGTGGGACTTCTGCCAGATCCAGTACAATTACCTTGATGAGAAGATCCAGGCCGGGATCGAGGGGCTGAAGTATGCTGCAGCAAAAGGACTCGCGGTCATGATCATGGAGCCGCTGCGGGGCGGCAATCTTGCCGGCCGGATTCCCGGGAGCGTTGAGAAGATCTGGGCCGAATCTCCCGTGAAGCGCTCGCCTGCCGAGTGGGGCCTGCGCTGGGTCTGGGATCACCCGGAGGTCACGGTCGTCCTCTCTGGGATGAACGACGAGGTCCATATCGATGAGAATATCCGGGTTGCGGGCGAGGCAGCCCCCGGCTCGCTCAGCAACGAAGAGTGGGCGCTGATCGGCAGGGTGCGGGACGAGTACCGCCGGCTCATGAAGGTCGGGTGCACGGGCTGCGGGTACTGTATGCCCTGCCCGGCCGGTGTCGACATCCCCGGCGTCTTTTCGAGTTATAATGCACATGCCCTCTTCCCGCACGACCCGGCAGGGAAGTTCCAGTACATCGGGCGCCATGGCGGCCTCATGGGAGAGAAGACTGCGGCCGGGCTCTGCCGGCAGTGCGGTAAATGCGAAAAGGCCTGCCCGCAACATCTCCCGATCCCGGCGCTGATGAAGGAGGTCTCGCGCGAGATGGAAGGGATGATGGGTATTGCGGTCCCTGTCATGAAGGGAGGGCTCTGGTGTATCAACCGGGCAAAGCGGGTGAAGCGTGCGATCCTGGGTGAGAAGTCTCATGCGTGAACCGTCACCGGACAAACAGGAAGCGATCCTGGAGACGGCGCTCCGGCTCTTCACCGAGCGGGGCTTTGCCGGCACGCCGACATCGCTCATATCGAAGGAAGCCGGTGTTGCCACCGGGACGCTCTTTTTCTATTTCAAGACCAAGGAGGATCTCATCGACACGCTCTACCGCCGGGTGAAGAGCGAGGCTGCACAGGAGATGGGCCGGGGTCTTGATGCGGAGAAGACGGCAAAGGCAAAACTTCGCCGTCTCGGGCGCAATGCCGTCGGCTGGGGCCTTGAGAATCCCGCGAAACTGAAGTTCATGGAGCAGTTCGCCCACTCCCCGTTCGTCTCCACGAGCGCCCACGAGGAGGGTATGAGCCACTTCGCCTTCCTTGAAGACCTTGTCCTCCAGGGGATTCGCGATGGCGAGATCCGCGATGTCGAACCGTCCGGGCTCTTCTGCATGATGGCATCGGCCCTTGCAGGGCTGATTGCGCATGCACTGTCAACGAACGATGAGGAGGAGCGCAGAACGATCATTGAGAACGGCCTCGATTTCATCTGGTTCGGCATGAAGGCAGAAGGAGTATAACATGACAGTTGTTCTGGAAGCACGGGAATTATCCAAAACCTATGGCGAAGTACAGGCAGTGGACCGCGTGACGCTCTCGGTGAATGAGGGAGCGCTCTTCGGCCTGCTGGGTCCGAACGGCTCGGGCAAGACCACGATGATCAAGATGCTGACCGGGCAGACCCGGCCGACCGGGGGAACGGCCCGGGTTCTCGGCGTGGATGTGACCGCGGACCCGGTTGGAGTCAGAGCCCGCGTCGGGATCATCCCCGAGCAGGAGACCCCGCCCAGCTTCCTCTCCGCAATGGAGTACCTCCGGTTCGTTGCCGCGGTCCGGAAGATCCCCGACATTGAAACAAAGGCGGACTGGTGGTTCGACTTCCTCGACTTTGCCGACAAGAAGAACGTGCTCTGCAAGGACCTGTCCCGGGGCACACGACAGAAGCTGATGTTCACCCAGGCCTTCATCCACGAGCCGGCGCTCGCCCTTATTGATGAGCCGCTTATCAACTTCGATCCGATCATGCAGGACCTGGTGAAGGAGTACCTTGCAGGATATGTGAAGAAGGGAAAGACGATCTTCATCTCCACGCACATCCTCGAAGTAGCAGAGGAGATCTGCTCGGAATTTGCCATTCTTCATAAGGGAAAGCTCCTCCACACCGGCACTGTTGCCGAACTGACCGGCAGGGGCGACCACCTGCCCTCCTTCTTCCTCTCGCTCGTCCGGAAGGATCGCCATGTTTGAGCTTTTCTCCGCCATGATGAAGGAGGAGTGGCGGGTCCACTCCACGATGTTTGGCAGCCTTTCGTTTGCCCTCTTCCCGTTCATGATCTTCGGGATCGCGTTCATGGGCGCGTTCCTCGTCCCCCTCATGAGGACAACGCTTCCGGCCGGCAACCTCTCGCTCATCCTCCACGGGAGTTACCTGATGCTCGGCATCATGGTCGGGGGCTTCGGGCTCCTCGGGAACGAAGTCATGAACCGGCGTTTCGGGCAGGCAAGCCTGCTTGCGTACTCGGCCCGGAGCCTCCCGCTCTCCGAGAAATTCATCTTTGCAAACTTCGTGGTCAAGGACACTGTCTACTACTTCTTCCTCTGGGTCCTCCCGTTCGGGCTCGGCTACCTCCTCGCCACACCCTGGACCGGCGTCCCGCTCGCGGGCGCCCTGCTCCTGCTTCTCACGCTCGCGCTCGCGCTCCTCTTCGGCCTCTGCGGGATCTTCTTCCTCTCCACTGTGTATGCCCGGTCGAAGGTGGCGTTCTGGCTCTTCCTCTTCGCGTGTCTCGCGGACCTTGGAGCCATCACACTGATCACCGGGGCAAACCCGGCACTCCTCTTCCCGCCCCTCCTGATCAGCAGCGCGTTCACGTGGACAAACCTTTTCGCCTCCTGCCTCCTGCTGGCATTCCTTTTTGGCGTTTCACTCTGGCTCTTCTCGCCGGAGTCCGTTGGATCCGAGAAGAATTACCGGGACTCGTTTGGCCCCCTGATGAAGCGGCTCTCCTTTTTACCCAACCCCCCACTTGCTGTAAAGGACACACTCGACCTGTACCGGAGCGGGAGCATGATCGGCCAGACGATCTTCTCGTTCATCCTGCCTTTGGCAGTGATCTGGTTCTTCCTCTCCCTCCTCGGGCCGTTCTTCCCGCCCCACGGCCTCCTCATGATCTTCGCGATCACGGCCGGTGTGGTTGCATCTACCATGTACACCTGGGTCACGATGTTCGACACGTTCGGGCCCTATGCCTGCCTTCCCGTTGCCGTCAGCACTCTCATCGAAAGCAAGCTGACAATCTTTGCAATCCTCCAGGTCATCCCCGCGGTCTTCATCGCACTCGTTGCGTTTCTCGCAGGCGAAGCAGCAGTTCTCATCCCCGCGGTTGTGCTCGGCCTCTCGGTCTCGTTCTATGCCGTTGCGGTGATGGCCTGGCTCACCGGGCTCTCGCCCAGTGTGCTTGTGTACGATGTCCGGGTGCTTGCATCGTATCTCATCCTTGTCGGGATTGCGCTGGTGCTTTTTACCGCAGCAGTTTTTGCGAATCCGTACTTTGCCCTTGCCTCAGTGGTCCTCGCTGTACCGGCCTGGTGGTTCGTGCAGCGTGCAACAGTGCGGTGGGACGCGGTTGACCCGGCGGGATTCTGATCCCCATCGGGTTTTTTTGATATAATTGGAACGTTTTTTTAAAAAACAGGTGCCCCAAAAGGGGGCTCTCACTCGCACGGTGAGGTCTCTTTCCCGGTCTTGCCGGGAAACAGGGGGACCGTGCAGATCATCTTCAACATTCCCTTGCCGGTGTTCCGAATCTGGTGAAGTTCGCACGGCATGAGCAGGAGTGCATCCCCGGCCCGGACCGGGTGCTCGCTTCCCGTTTTGCCGGCAATGAGAAGGCCCTCTCCTTCAAAAAAATACATCTCGTGTTCTTCCTTGTGGTTGTGGAAGGATGTGCAGCCACCCGGTGCAATCTCCATCAGCCGCATTGCATACCGCGGGCACCCGTCATCCGCCGTGAGCAGGAAGCGGGCCTGCATCCCGGAAAAACCCGGTTTGGTCATCGGCACAGCAGGGACATCGGAAGCATGTTTCAGAATCATGATACACAATCTGTTTTTCCGGCACAGATGAGCCTGCCGATATCGTGCACGGGCAGGAGAAAAATAGTGAAGATTTTCTTCTCCGGTCCAGCCGGAGAACTTATGCGGAGTCAGCGACTTCGATCTTAATGATCTCAGAATGAACGGATGCAATGGTCTTTGCCAGTTCCGCATTCTGGGCTTCCCGCACCACTTCGATCGCTTCGCGGATGCTGGCGATCGCCTCGCCCTGGGTATTGCCATACCCGCGGGCTGACGGAATCTCCACGCAACGGGCAGTGAACCCGCCCTTCTCGTGGCACTCCGTGATGATGGTGTAGTGCATGATCATATAAGATCGAGGGGACTGTTTACAAAGTTTCTGGTCAGAATGACCGATAATGAGGGATTTCAGCCGGTTTGCAGGTCATCCCCATGGTTTTTCTGCGCTTCGTAGTCCTGGATATGATTGTTTACGCCCGCCTCGAATGCATCGGGATGGTGGCGGAACTCCTGCGCCACGAGCAGCATCCGGGCTGCATCCCCGATAGCCTTGTGTGGCTTGATGATATACCGGAACTTCTCCGGGATCCTGTAGGAGAAATGCTGTGAGGAGAGCGTCCTGCCATTAAGGGCAAACCCGATGACAAGGGACATGCGGTCAAGGGAAACATCCTCCTTTAAGGAATATCGCTGCCGGATTTCACTCTGGAGATCCCGGATGACAAACCCGCCGGTGCTGACCCGGGCACGCTGGAAGGTCTCCATCTCGCGGCGCCGTGCAAAGAAGACCAGGGTGTCGATCTCTTTTACATTCAACGCCCGCATAAATGCCCGTAGATCGTTGTGGACTCCGGCAATGGCGTGTTTAGCACGGCGTGTCCCCTCAGCATCAAGACGGCATTTCTCATCTGGCAGCGTCTCGCCGGGCCGGCTCAGGTTGAAGACCCGCCGGTACCCGTCAACCCGTTTCCCGATATGGTTGGTGACATTTTTCCAGAGCTCGACCTCGACATCGTGAGAGAAGGCCCTGCCGGCAAACGCGATGGTGTCGGAGACCGGCTCGTGCAGGACAACACCGATCTCGATGGGGATCTGCATCCCCTGCCGGGTGCCGCGGATGCCGGCAAATTCCATGTCAATGTACGCGGTCCACGGGGCAGGCATGCGTTGTTCACCGGTCAGCCGGATGGCTCACTCCTTTGAGGTTGTGGTTCCCGCACCAGCGAGGCGGTCTTTTGCGATGGCGCAGTATCCCCGGTCAATCTCGATGCCGATGCCTTTCCTCCCGGAGAGGGCTGCTGCAACAAGCGTGCTCCCGCTCCCCATGAATGGGTCGAGCACGGTATCCCCGACAAACGTGAAGAGTTTCATGCACCGCAGCGGGAGCTCGACCGGGAACGGCGCCGGGTGCCCGATCTTCTTTTTGCTCTCGCCATTAAACGTCCAGAGGCCGTTGGTCCAGGCCATGAACTCGTCCCGCGTGATATCGGACTCCCGCGATCCGCTGGTCTTCTTCCAGCTGTCCTTGTAGAATACCACGATAAGTTCCACCGGCGCGATCACATGCGGGGCCGAAGCGCTCATCCATGAGCCCCATGCGGTCCGGCGGGAGATGTTCCCCTCGTTCCAGACGATGGTGGAATGGTAGGAGAAGCCGGCCTCCTTTGCAATGGCCGTGAGATCGGCCCCTACGCTCTGGTGGCCTCCCTTGTTCTTGTCGAGCGGGATGTTCAAGCAGAACCGGCCATCGCCTTTCAGCCACCCGTGGCACCGCTTCATCCACCGAGCCGAGAAAGCGAGGTACTCGTCGTACGTGACCCGGTCATCGTGGGAATTGTAGGGGATGTCGACGTTGTAGGGTGGTGATGTTACCACGAGATCGATGCTCTCGTTTCTGATGGTCTTTGTGGAGAAAAGGTCCTCGTTGATGATCATGGACCGGTCATCACGGAAAAAAATGGTTCCTGCCACAATGCCCTCCTTATTATTGGTTTGTCAGCGTGAGGTTTAGCGTTTCGCTCTTTTTCCTGCCTGCTTAAGGGGTTACAGATGCGTTCGCGGTGATATCCGGGCATTTCTATTCGATTGAACCGCATGGTTATACGAATAACCACGGCCATCCTGCCAATATTATTAAGCACCTCCCCCACTTCTGGAGAGAGCATTCAGTTCTGCAGTGAGGTTGAGAGAGCGTGTTTTTCCCGTATCCGAAGATGGCATGTGTGGCCGGCATTGTTGTTGTACTCTTCCTGCTCATCGCATCGCCCGTGTCACAAGCACTTGCCCCGGACCCGATCCCCCGAAGTACCGCACCGCACCATGCGGACCGGCCCGAGGCCATTTTTTTTGAAAAAAACCATCTCGCGTACGTTGCCTGGGACCAGGAC
>NZ_PIZH01000789.1 GCF_002835825.1 Methanoregula sp.
GTCCTGAACCGCGGGGCATTCCCGGCCGAAACCGTGCCGGAACTGCTCGGGGTCCGGCCGGCGATTGTGGCAGCGGGGGTTGCTGTCATGATCCTCGCACTGTTCTCCTTGTTCCAGGTGTACGGGATATAGGGGATCCCGACATCCGGTAATTTTGGTAAAAAGAGACGGATACGATTCTACTTTTACGTCTGGATACCCCCCGACCAGATTCCTGACAACAAGTTAGAATCTTTTACAATCCGGGCCCGTAGCGCGCTTTTTAGAGTCGCGCGATTTGCTTGATCGATATTCACTTTCACAACGCCAAATAATGGAATCGCGCATGACTGGAGCCGGGCCGCGGAGCATGTGCGAGTGCGCCGCAGGTGCACGAAGCGTGCGGAGCGGGGCGGCGATCTACCCTCAGCTGATCAGGGAAGATGAAGACGCTCGGTCACATGACCAGAGAACCAATAATCCTTCCCGTCACATAATTCAGATGAATAGAGGAGGACCATGAAACAACCTGACCCCACCACAGAGATCGACATGTTCGGACGGATGACGATTGCTCTTGAGGAGGTTGAAGCATGCAGGGAATTTACCGCTCTCATACCGGAAGTCAGGACCAATATGGTATTTGCACACCCGTATGCAAAAACTCCCGATGAAGTCCTGGCCGTAGATGGCCGGATCACCATCATCAACGGTATGCCACGGGCTGCCGGGAGAGTCCGGTTCGGTGCATCGGGCCATATGGCCCGGTTCATCATCGAACTCATGAAGACCGATCCGACCGTCCGGGCCGTGATCGATTTTGCAAATCCTCCCGGATTTTCAGACTGGCTGTCAGACTATTGCATACAGCAAGGCTGGGCATCTGTCATGATTGACCGGAGGATTGAACCTGCCGAACTCAGGATTGCAGAGGGGTCATCGATGCAGTGGAAAGCGGCAGAATCGGTCCGGGCCACCGGTGGGAGAGTCCCGAAAATTATCTGCGATACCGGAGGAATGGGAAAAGAGCCGGTCTGTAT
>NZ_PIZH01000790.1 GCF_002835825.1 Methanoregula sp.
GATACCCTTCTCACAGAATATGAGACGGTCCATGATAATCCTGCGAGAAGGCATGCACTGGAACACCTCATCCGGGATACCATCCACGAGATCAATCTTGAAAAGGATATGCATCTTTCTGCATCGGATTCGTTTGAAATCCTGAAGGGAAAAGCTCACGAAGCACTGTCAAAAATCCGCAACACCCAGGTTATCCGGGATGTTCATATTTTCGGGGAGATCCCGCTGGGTGATATGCGGATCGAGTTCATTAACAATATCATCCGGTTCGATATTGGCGATCTCTGCATAAGGAGAGTGATTGCAGAAACTCGCGGACTCGACTTTGACGAACTCTTCAGCCACCAGGACAGGTTTTCGGAGACGTTTTCAAAGTCCTACGGGGCACTCATCGAGGAACTGGATCAGCAGGCAAAATCCATTATCAGGTGCACTCTCAATGACCCGGGTGCACGGCTTCAGGAAGTGCTGGGATTACTCCTGACAAAAGAATCTGAGGATAAACTCCGTGTTATCCAGATGAGGATACTGGATATCAACGAACGACTCGAACAGTCAAGAGAAATAAACGCACTATTCAATGGCATGAATGGGGGACATACGCCCCCGGGGCCGTCCGGGTTCCTTAACCGGGGTCAGGATGATATCCTTCCCACCGGGAGGAATTTCTATTCAACCGATCCCTACCGGATGCCGACAAAATCCGCGTGGATCGTGGGCCGAAACCTGGCTGAATCCCTGTTACAGAAATACCAAAAAGAAGAAGGGCGGCTGCCGGAAAATGTGGGATTTTTCTGGATGGCAATAGATCTCATGTGCTCCAATGGAGAAGGATTTGCGCAGATGTTCCACCTGCTTGGGGTGGAACCGATCTGGAATGCAAGCGGGCAGGTCAGATCCTTCCGTGTCGTTCCGCTTGATAAACTCGGGCGCCCCCGTATTGATATCACCGTTGAAATCACGTCCACGTTACGGGACTGTTATCCCACCAGTTACGAATTGCTCGATGAAGCGATCC
>NZ_PIZH01000791.1 GCF_002835825.1 Methanoregula sp.
CAGGTAGGCTGGGCCGGCTGCCAGTTTTTGCCCGCTTTCCCTGTTCTCCATCCCGACCGATCTCCCTGACTATGCCATCCCGACAAACACTGCATAAAAAATAAAACCGCCAAGGGTTGCCGTGACGAACACCCAGAGGACATAGGCAGCAATAGCCTTGGGTTTGAGCATAGATCCGAGGATCGCAATCTCCGGCAGGCTTGCACCGGTCCCTCCGATGAGGAGGGCCATTGCTGCTCCGAGGCTCATACCTTTTGCGAGAAGAACCGAGAGCAGCGGAATTGCCATCTCGATTCTCAGGTAGAGCGGGACACCAATTGCCGCTGCGATGGGAATCGCGAGCAGGTTTGAGTTCCCCACGTAGGCTTCAACGATCGATGCCGGAAGGAAGGCTGCGCAGACACCACTAATTGCTGCACCGATGAGCACGTACGGGATGATCTGCACAAACAATGCCCGGGCAAACGGCATACTGCGGATGAGGCGGGGCCGGTTGCGTTCCCAGAAACTTCCCGATGAATACTCCACATCCGGCGCTGCGGTTCCACAACACCCGGATGTTGGGTTGGTTACAGGTGCCGGGGGCACGCTGCAAGGGGAGACGCCACATGACGGGTGCTGCACGGTGGCCGAGCACCCGCACGCGGATGGGGTCTCAGGAGCCGATGCACAACCACAGGATTGCACGAAGGTCATCACTTCTTTGACCTCGTGTTTCAGCCGGGTGTTGCCCAGGAACGCCCCTCCAATGATTGCCATGATGATTGTTACGACAAAATACACGAGAGCGATCTGCCAGCCGAAGACCCCGAAGATGATCCCCACAACCATGAAATTGCAGACAGGGGCCGAGAATAAAAACGACAACACGGTAGAGAAAGGAACCTTTGACTCGATCATACCCATGGAGACCGGCACCATAGAAGCGCTGCAAAACGGAGTCAGGATTCCCAGGAGTGCTCCGATGATTGGGCCTTTCCGCCCCAAGCCACTTCCGAGGCGTTTCTGGATCTTTTCC
>NZ_PIZH01000792.1 GCF_002835825.1 Methanoregula sp.
GTGATGAAGACATCTATCTCTATACAACCGATGTAACGGTCACCTGCCCGGTAGCAAATTTCTCTGCTTCACCCCAGTCAGGGGATGTCGGAACGCCAGTAAATTTCACCGATCTCACGACCCCTGCTGCGGACCACTGGCGCTGGGACTTTGGCGATGGCAGTAATTCCACTGACCAGAATCCAGTACACGTTTATTCCTCCACCGGAACGTATCAGGTCAGTCTTACCGTTAACACGCCGTACTGCCGGAACCAGACTCCGGTAGATCCGACCCGTATTATACCGGTCGGAAGTGCCCCCGTTGCCGGGTTTACGGCAAACGCAACCTCGGGCATGATTCCGCTCACGGTTCAGTTCACCAATACCTCAATCGGTTGGCAGAAAGACTGGATGTGGGATTTTGGTGACGGCGGGACTTCAACCCTGCCGAACCCGGTCCACACCTTCACCCGGAAAGGGGCTTTCGATATAACTCTTACAACAGGAAACGATATCGGCAGCAACACTACCCGGAAACTGTCCTATATCCATGCCCTTGAGGGGGCATCTCAGCAGATATTTTTCACCCTGGATGGCATATCGGTCAGGTCTGCAGACGGGGTACAGAATCTCTCGTTTGATACATCCAAAACAGGGGATTTTGCATTCGATCCTGCGGCTCCCTCGCTCCTTACCTGTCATCCCCCGGCGGGGTCCAACCTCCAGCAGATCTCCCTGTATTCAATGAATGGCGATGGATTTGTTCAGGAAGGCATCTTTATCAATGGAACGATAACCCGGAGTATCTTCTTAAGCAGCCCGGTAGCGACCACCAACTTCACGGAAGAGATCGGAAACCCGGTAACCGTAAATTACACCCTTGACTACCCGGGATACCCGGATTCCGGCTCTCTCGCTTTCGACATCTACGATGATACCGGACCGGATTATTCCGATCTCCGGACTGTTGCGCAGAAAGGCGGATTTACCTCAATATACGGTGTCCCGTATGTGATGCGTTTTGTCAGGACCGGTA
>NZ_PIZH01000793.1 GCF_002835825.1 Methanoregula sp.
AAGCGACAGAGGTTGCCGCCTCGGAGCCAGCATTGCCCTTGACGCGCAGCACGCCTCACGACCTGCCCCGCCAGTCTCCGCGGTACGCAGCGCCGGGATAGTTGCCGGCATTGCCGTTGATGGTAAACTCACCCCCGGCCATTGCGAGGCCGCAGAACGAGTGGACGTCGCCGTTGACGGTTAGTTTGCCGCCCTTCATCCAGCTGCCTGTGTACATGTCGCAATCGGAGTTGACGATCATCTCGCCGGCAGTCATCTTTGCACCGAGATACTTCATCTTCGTGCAGTCGCCGTTGACAACAATCTTCGTGTCAGCTGCCGTTGCCCCTGCATCCCCGGTGATGGTGAAGAAGTCGCCGAGGGTTGACATCTCCTTGCCCTGGTATGCTGCGAGTTTTGCGATATCAGCGGCCTTTTTGCCGGCGAATACGTCCGGGTTGACGTTCTCGCATTCGAGGTAGAGTTCCGGGATTTTCTTAACAGTTAATGTAACGATGTTCATCTCTTCTCACCTCACGCCTTAGTTGCATCCACGCTGATGATGTGCTGGTGCGGTGCATAGCTCTCGGGCACCGGGTAATTACCCTCGTTGATGCTGTAGTAGCGGAGGAACTTCTCCCGGATGTCGTGCGTGACCTGCTTGTTCTCGGGTACCCTGGCATCGACCCAGAAGGTGTGCTTCTTGCCCATGTTGACAATCCTGCCCTCTTCGACACAGATGACGCCGTCCTTGAAGAGGCAGGCAACGTTTGCGAATGCCTTCTCGATCTCGGGTCCGGTTGAGGGGAACTTGTCCGGATTGATGTTGTAGATGGCGATGTCGGCGTTCATGCCGGGCTTAAGCCCTCCGTAATCCGCGGAGAGACCGAGTGCCTTTGCCGGGCCTGCACGGGTCATCTGGGCGAGCTCGTAGAGGGAGATCTCGCGGTCGATGCCGGCAAGGTGAGTGCCGGAGATGACCTTATCGGCGTTCTTGAAGGTGGTGAGCCGCTCGTCGCGGTACTTCTTGTTCATGAG
>NZ_PIZH01000794.1 GCF_002835825.1 Methanoregula sp.
CCTGCACCTTGCCGAGTTCTCGATCGAGCATTCCGGAATTGCGACCTACTGGTTTGACCGTAACTCACGGATCGTCAGGGTGAATGAGTCCTCCTGCACATGCCTGGGATATGCAAGGGAGGAGCTCCTCGGTATGCAGGTCCGGGATATCGATCCCAATTTCCCCGGCATGGATCAGTGGGAGAAGAGCTGGGCCGAGACAAAGGAACTGGGGGAATACAAGATCATGGAATCGGTCCACCGCAGGAAGGACGGGACCACCTTCCCGGTCTAGATCGTCACCAGTTACTTCTCCCTTGGCAACCAGGAATATCTCCTCTCTTTTGTACGGGACATCTCGGACCGGAAACTGGCGGATGCGCTGATCCGCGAGAGCGAGGAACGGTACCGGAGCCTTGTCGAGACAACCGGGACAGGGTTTGTGATCCTCGACAGCACCGGCCGGGTCATTACTGCCAACAGCGAGTATTGCCGGCTCACGGGCCGGCCGTCCCTTCTGGAGATCGAGGGCAGGCAGGTCACGGAGTGGACCGCCCCCTATGATCTTGAACGGAATGCCCGTGAGGTGGACGCGTGCATCCGGACGGGCCGGGTCAGGAATCTCGAGATCGATTACCAGAAACCGGACGGGACGATCCAGCCTGTCGAGATCAATGCAACGGTCATCACCTCAGACACCGGCCAGGTCATCATGACGATCTGCCGGGATATCTCAGCGCGAAGGGCTGTTGAGGCTGCCCTGAAAAACGAACAGCAGTATACCCGGATGCTGCTGGATGCGTCCCCGGCCTTCTTTGTCGCCATCGGGGCCGATGGAAAGACCCTTGAGATGAACCGGGCCCTGATCGAGGCGCTGGAATATTCGCAGGAGGAGGTTCGTGGAGCCGATTACCTTACCATGTTTGTTCCCGAAGAGGACCGGCCCGGCCTTGCTGACGTCTTCCGCCAGCTGGTGTTTGATGGCAAAGAGACGCTGAACCAGAACCGGATCATCAGCAGGTCCGGCAAAACCTACCT
>NZ_PIZH01000795.1 GCF_002835825.1 Methanoregula sp.
GGAAACCTCCCGTCTCCCCCCGGTCGTTGCGGTGATCGGGGAATTTTCGCTTCGCTGGGTGAGGACGGCGATTGCCGGGTGTGTCTCCGGCAGCTGCAGCTTGTAGATCGATCCGGTGATCTCTTCGATGAGTGCAATGATGGTCGAAACCGGGTATGCATTGCCCGACCCGAGGTTGAATACCTTGCCGGAACAATCGGAAGAGAAGTCCGGGCAGGACATGAGCGCGAGATATCCCCTCACCACATCGCGGACATCGATGATGTCCCGCGACGAGAGGATCTCGCGCAGTTCGATTACCGTGCTCTTCTTCTGCTCGATCCGGATTACCTGGTCAACGATCCTCCCGCAGACAAACGCACCGGATTGCAGGGGCCCGGCAAGGTTGAAGGGCCGGGCAATCGCGATGTCTGCACCCGTATCGGAGAACTGCCGGCAGACCTCCTCCTGCGCAACCTTGCTCTTCCCGTACTCGCTGACCGGGTTGAGGGGCGTATCCTCCGGAATCGGCTGATCGCCGGCATACCCATACACGGCCGACGAACTCACGACAAGGACCCGGCAGTCCGGGTTCACCGAGTGGGTTGCGTGCAGCAGGTTTTTCGTACCGGTCACGTTGGCGGCATCCAGATCTCCGGCCGTACCGTGCGTCAGCCCGGCACAATGGATGACCGCATCGGGTTCTGCTTTCAAAAGAGCCACGGACAATTGTTCCGGATCCAAAAGATCCGCAACAACAAACGAGTCCTTCTTCTGCGCGGTTGCGGGAAGCGGCCGGTGCACGAGCCCGACCGGCACGACCCCCTGCTGTGCGGAAAGGAGCTCCATCATCCCCGTACCGGAAAAGCCCCCTGCACCGGTGACGAGGACTCTCATGGCAGGAACTTGTCTTTGTACCGCTCGAATTCCTCGATCAAGCGGGCGTAGTCATCCGGCCTGCCGGTGTCCAGCCCGTACCCGGCATGATGATAACTGAAAACCTGTTCCTGCCGCACCGGGGAGTCCGCCAACCGAGTG
>NZ_PIZH01000796.1 GCF_002835825.1 Methanoregula sp.
TCCTGACCGTTTACTCAAAGAATCATGCCAAGAAAACCGAGAGTGGCAAAGGCCTTGCTGTTGGACATGAGTTCACATTGCCCTTCACTGAAGTTCTAAGGAACCTGTTCCGAGGACATAGTGATGACATAATCGAAACCGGAGACGGCTGTGCGCTCCTCGTGTCGTTCAGGGATATCGCCAACGATGCAAACGCACTGAACAGTCATAAAAAAGATTTCCGGATCGAGAGACCCGAGATTGACAGATTCGGGAAGTTTGATGACGTGACTCTTCAGGCCCTCCCGATCATACCGAAGACCCTGGCTGATGCCCAACAGTGGGCGGCTTGGACGCTCCGGGAAAATATCCGGTATTACACGAATGAAATCGGATACACAGAGTTACGCGAGAGCGCAGCACGAAGCTGGGAAGATCATTACTCCTCTGAAGAGATCCTGGAATCATTACCTTCCTACGATAAGATGCGGACCACATTAGAAGAAGAGAGAAACACTGATTCAGAGCGATATTGGTACATCACTGCACCGTTCCTTCTAACGAAAAAGGAGGTGGAGTAACATGCCCCGTTACACTCACGGAAATATTCGGGACACATTCAAGGATCCGGTCATCCGTGAAATTGATCGATCGAATCAGATTATCGGACCCTGTTGGACAAGTATCCCTGGAGTCCCGGCTCCAAAGGGTCTCACGGTATCGACAAAATCACGGAAGTTCATTGTCCCCGGAGAAGATCAAGGACTCATTGACGAACTGTGCGATATCGTCAAATCTGCTAAGACGATGATCTGCGTCTCTTCGTTCCTAATCCAGAAATCCCGGTTCACCGAAGCGTTGATTGAAGCCGCTGAACGGGGAGTCGCAGTTTTCCTCCTGACCGCACGCGATGAAGATCTCAGGAAACCCTCCGATGAGATGATGGAAGGGGAGCGCGAGAGAATTGAGGATCATATAGCACTACTCAAAAACCTTGCCGGAAAGGTCCTCGTCCGGACCTGCGACAGCTTCCATGC
>NZ_PIZH01000797.1 GCF_002835825.1 Methanoregula sp.
AAAGATGGAACCCGCAAGGGAGAAGCCGACGGCGATGAGCGTGGATACCCCGAAGTGGCTGATGATCGGGAACGTTGCAAGGCAGAGGGCTGAGAACACGAAGAAAGGTGCAAGGACAGAAACCGTGATGGCGGTGCCAATCTTCCGCACGCTCTCCTGAATCGCTGCATGGTGGTCATGGAGTTCTTCCATCTCCTCGGCATACCGCTCCATGACCAGGATGGTGTATTGCGAGGCAACGCCGATGGTCATCGACCCGAGGGTTGCGGTGAGCGGGTTGTACGTAAGGCCGATGATATACATCATCACCGCGTTCCACCCGACCACAAAGACGATGGGGATGATCGGCGATACCGCATGGAGGTGCCGGTACACCAGGATCAGGAACGCAAAGACAAAGATGAAACCGAGGAGGGTCATCGTGTCTTTTGACTCGGACATCGCCCCCATGAGGCTCGTGAAGAGCTCAAAGTCCCCGGCCGGCTGGACAACGAACCCTGCCGGGGGCTCGTAGAACTCGATGTCCTTTATGATCTGCTCTTTGATCCCCCGCTCGCGATCCATGGGAATGTCGATGGTGCTGAACCTGATGAGGCCGCACATCGGGTCGCTCATGACCGTCTCTTTCACCGAATCCGGAATTTTTAAAAGAACCGTATCGAGTTCAGCCTGCGTCTCCGGCATCCTGCCGTTGTTATACTCGAGGATGTACGTGGCGATGCTCGATGACCCGGTGATCTCGAGGTGCCGCGATTGGACATACTCCTCAAACCCGGCCATCCACTTCACGGTATCGAGATCGGTGATCCGCGATCCCTGGATCATCAGGTCCGCTGTGCTCGTTGCGCCGATGACGCGCGTGACCTTTTCGATGTTGATCTTGGCCGGCATATCGGACGGCACGAACGCGGATTCGCTCGACTCGACCGGGATGGTTGGATCGATCTGGAACCCGACAAGGGCGATGAGGGCCGCAAGCAGCAGGACCGGCACCGGGTTTTTTGCGATCCTCACC
>NZ_PIZH01000798.1 GCF_002835825.1 Methanoregula sp.
TCATTTCCCAGGTTGTGTCCTGCACGGCACTGCTTCCCTTGATCGCAACCCCCACTACCAAGTTGTCTCTCATGATCACATAGAAATCGATCTGCACGGAAACAAACCTCATCCAGGATGTGCGATCAGTCATGGACAACCCAGACCTCGCAGGATGATGATGTGATCAAATATGGAAGCGCGACGACCTGCAGGATCATGGTTACCGGCTCCATAGCTCGGACCGGTGTCAGGTTCTCGATCCGGGTATTGCAGACAATCGCAGCATCCAGGTTCCGGACGATCTTCAGGACCGTGAAACCGCCGTCCTCCGGGTTCCAACGGTAATACGCTGTATAGGCAATGCCGTTGATTATCACGGCTTGTTTCTGGGGATAGCCCAGATCGGTATTGAATGGCAGAGCTTCCACGGCAGTCATACTTTCGGCACCATTTTATTCATCGATCGAAGGGCATCGATTTTACCCGCTAAACCGTCGCAATGCTGGACGATCGTTTTCTCGGGATCTCTGGCAGGGACAACCGTGTCGGGCCATTTGCCGATGACGGTATATTTTAGCGTAGCACTACCGGGATAGGCATCTTCTGACAGGGTCGCAACCTCGCCAAGGGCCTTACTTTGTGTGAATGGGGCCGTGCTGACCTTCCCAACCAGGACCTGCTGGACTTTGATGGTTGCGGTCGTGGTATTCGCTTGCTGGCTGGCCTTCCTGTCAGAAAGCGAGACGATGAACATATTGGAATACTGGCCGCGGTGCGTGAGCAGGTCAAACAAGGTTTTCTTATCCTGGAGATCATCCAGGATGTTGTATTCGTTCTCGGAGTTCAGGAGTTCGAGTTCGAACTCGAAGATCGCCGGATTCTGGATCGCATGATCCGACATTTCGGTCTGGTCTTCAACTCGTCTTTTGCAGAGCGTGGTCTCTTTTGTCAGGTTGATTGTTTTCACGGCTTTGAAGGTTTTGCCATCGATCACGATCTGCTGGGTTGTTCCCTCATCTGTCATCCGATGAT
>NZ_PIZH01000799.1 GCF_002835825.1 Methanoregula sp.
GAACTCGATCTTGAAGTCGACAAGGACGATCCCCTGCGCGGCAAGGAGTTTTGCGAGAAGCCGGTTGATCTCAAGCGCGATCTTCTTCATCTTTTTGAGCTCTGCACCCGAACAGAACCCCGAGGGCCACGATCAGGTCGTCGTTGAGCATCGGATCGTGGCGGGAGTCGTCCTTGTAGTCGATGACGATGACCGGAGGGTCGAGTTTCGTCCCCTCCTTGATCGGATAGTTCCGTACCATCGAGCCTGCGGCGATGTTCCTGACGATTACTTCGAGCGGGATCATCGATAGCTGGTGGACGACCATGCGGCGGGGGTCGAGCATCTTCAAAAAATGCGTCATGATCCCGTTCTCTTCAAGATACCGGAAGAAGAAGGCCGAAACCTCGGCGTTGTAACTGCCCTTGTTCTGGAGAACATCCTTTTTACCGCCGTCAAAGGCCGTGATGTCGTCCCGGAACTCGACGATGAGTTTTCCCTTGCTGTCGGAGAGAAAGACGCTCTTGGCTTTCCCGGCATAGAGGAGTTTCTTCTGTTTCATGGGATACCGTTCCTGTCCTGTACTATTTGGCTGAGCCGGTTTATTAGGGGTTGCAATCCCGCATCGTACCAGCCGCGTTCGATATACTGCGGGTAGATGCAGAGCCGCTCCCTGAGCACGGCGGTGCCTGCGATGGCCCGGAGCTCATCGAACGCCGGCCACGGGTGCTCCGGGTTGACGTAATCGATGGTGAGCGGCGAGACGCCGCCGAGATCGTCCACGCCGCAATCGATAAGCGAAGCGGCATCAATCAGGTTCGGCGGGATCTGGATGGCGATATCCGGCTGGAGGATGTCCTTTCCCATCCGTATCGTGGCGCAGATCTCGTCGGTTGTCGGGACGGGCTGCCTTTCGAGGGGCGTGCCGGGTTTCGGGCAGAGGTTCTGGACGATCACCTCCTGGATATGGCCGTACCGTTTGTGGAGATCGCGGATGGCAAAAAGCGAGTCCTCGCGGTCGGCCATGGTCTCGCC
>NZ_PIZH01000800.1 GCF_002835825.1 Methanoregula sp.
TCTCTCCCGAGGCGTCAGGAATCGTACGCCTCGTTCACCGTCCTTTTCACGATGGTCTGTCTCGACCCTGAAATCATCCGGCAGCTTGTAAAACTCCGCATCCTGATGGAGAGGATGCGCTCAAAAAAAAAGCATCAGAGATCGAGCACGTTCAGCCCGGCTTTCGTATCGAAAACCCGGTTGAGCCGGCCCCTCACCCGCACCTTCCGTAGTGGAGCATAAAAAGCCCCATCCGCTCATCGGATGTGCAGGAGGAATCGCCCATGTGGGTGAACTCAGGGACGAGCACATCGTCGAGCAGCTCCTTCCACTGGCTCCGCAGCATGTGGTAGTCGCTCCTTTTCCCCCGTGGATCGGAGAGGATGGAGGCAACCTCGGTCATGAGGAACATGTCGATGCACTCGTTTGCCACTTCAACAGGCCCGTCGTGGGCATAGATACGGTCGAAGATCCGGCCGTAGGACTGGTATACGGCAAGGGCAAGGGCGGGCGCATACCGGTCGTGCGTGTCGTGGTCGGCGTCCATCTCGAAGAGGAGGAAGTGGTCGATCCGGGGTTTGAGCCGCTGCAGGTGGATGCGTTTCTCCTCCACCGGCATATGGTGGTAGGCAAGCGAGCTCATTGCGATGTCGTACTTGCGATCGATTTCGGCCGAACAGTCCTGGATCCTCCCGTGGGCGATGCGGATGGGAGTATCCGGAAACGCAGCCCGGACCGTCTTCTCGGCAAGGGATGTCATCGCGGGCGACGGGTCGATGAGCAGGACCTCTGCAATCTCCCGTATCTTCCCCGTCTGTATCAGGCCCGACAGGACATCTGCGGTCAATGCCCCGTTCCCGCAGCCGATGTCCATGAACCGGACCGGATCGGGAAACACCGGCAGGGAATCCGCCATGAGCCGGACGAACGCCGCCCGGGCTTCCTGCATCAGGGGCACGGTGGTGAAGTGGATGAACGGCCGGGGGTCGGCAAAGACCGCGGCCGGTTTTGCAAGCCCGCCGCCGTACCGGTGC
>NZ_PIZH01000801.1 GCF_002835825.1 Methanoregula sp.
ATGTTGCAAGGCTCTCCTCCTCAAGGGAGCGCCGGCCCTCATCCCGGCCGGGCCTTACTTCGGACTGCAGAACCATGACCAGGAGACTGAAGAATGCACCGGCAATTCCCGCGGCTGAGGAAACATCCCCGGGAAGTACGGCTGCGACAACCACGATCTGGCATACAACAAAGATAAGAACATGCTGGATATGGAACCGTGATATCCGGAAGTCATAGACATCACACGGGCGGATGCTGCCATGGAGGATGGTTTCAGAGAACGGGTAGAAGAGTGCGATTCCTTTCCGGCAGCAAAGGTCATGGACCAGATGGATAGCCAGACCCGTGAATACTCCGGCTGATAGATGCAGGAAGAGCGGCCATGCTCCGGAGACGGGTACAAGACTACTCAGTACGAACAGGGCACCGGTGAAGAGCAGCGTGAAGAGAACGATGCCGGGCAGAGAATGGGTGAGACGTTTATCAGATGTATTTACCGGGATACCGAACAGCAGGGAGTAGAGTCCGGAGAGTGCCGGTATAATGGTTATCCTGGTGATGCTGACGATACACCATGCCACGCTCAGGAGACGGATGGCTGACGGTTGTTTCATATGGATGTCAGGGAGGATCGCCCCAAGGCAGATCCCACAGATAAGGAAGATGCCGGTTATCCCTGTAATGTTTTCCGTCGTCCAGAGGATACCCCCGGTCATCAGGGCAAGGGCAAGGTGGTGTCGGGTCAGCATAACAATCCGTGAACAGGTCCGATGATGGTTTGTCACCCGGAATCGATCCGGAAATTCTCCGGGGCCCGGTTCCCGGATCATTCTCCGGGTGTGTGCATGGTGTCCTGGCAGTGCATGCCGCTCCCAAGACAATACCCTTGTTGGCGCAAAACCAATATAATTGTTTTCTTTTAACTTAAGTAAAAAGTAAAACAAAATGTATTTATTATGCAACGAACCACGATGGATAAACATCGGACACGATATCATGATCCCGTTCGCAGCCAGAAGACAGTTCATCCT
>NZ_PIZH01000040.1 GCF_002835825.1 Methanoregula sp.
GAGTATTTCCTTCCCACAACTCGCATGCACTCCTCCGGTGGGCAGATCTCTTAAACCTCCGCCCGAAGGGGAAATGAGGGTGTATCCTCCTCCTTCCCGCAACCAATACCTTCTTTTTGTTCCAGGGTGACGATGTCGTAGGGAATACGTATGCCGATCCAGCAGATCCACGTGGAAAATTTCAAGAGTTTCTCCGAGCTCGACATCGACCTTGCCCGGTTCAATGTCGTGATCGGGTCAAACGCGGCGGGGAAGTCCAACTTCATCAGCATCTTCCGGTTCCTGAGGGACATTGCCACCGCGGGAGTCGTGAACGCGATTGCGATGCAGGGCGGTGCGGACTATCTCCGGAATGCAAAGATCGGCACATCACGCGACCTGGTTGTCCGCGTCCGGTACGTTCCCGAGAGCACGCTTGAGTACGTGGAGAACACGGGAGAGGGCCCGGCACTGCTGGGAATGCGGGCCTGCGACTCCCAGTACGAGTTTGCGCTGCGGTTCACCGGCCACCAGGACGAATTTTCCATTGTCCGGGACCGGCTCGAGATCGGGTGCGATCTCTCGGCCTGCCGGCGTAACGGGACAGCGGTTGTCGAGGACAGTCCTATCGGGCGGGGGGAGATTGTAATCGAGAGCGAGAACGGCAGGATCCGGTACTCGGTCACCATACCGCAGGGCTGTCCGCTCCGTGAGGAGGAGATCATCCCGGTCTTCTTCCGGAACAAGCAGCTGCCGGAGAAGACGCTCCTGTTAGAAACCATCTACGGCTTTCCCCTCCCCCACCTCGACAAATTCTTTGACCGGATAGCGGTATACGATATTGACCCGAAACTCCCAAAGAAAGGGGCGGTCATCACCGGGAAGCGCGAACTGGACCCGGACGGGGGAAACCTTGCCCTCGTGCTGAAGCGGATCCTTGAAGATCCGGAAAAGAAACGCAAGTTCTCAAATCTCCTCCGGGACACCCTGCCCTTCGTGGAGGAGTTCTCGGTCCAGAAGTTCATGGACGTCTCCCTCATCCTCACCCTCCGGGAACGGTATGCAAAGGAACGGGACCTCCCGGCCTCCTCGCTCTCGGACGGGACGATCGTGATCTTTGCCCTCATCATCGCGCTCTATTTCGAGGAGAAGCCGTTCATCATCATCGAGGAGCCGGTCAGCCACATCCACCCGTTCCTGGTCGGGCGCCTGATCGCCATGATGAAGGAGGCATCAGAAAAGAAGCAGATCCTCCTCACCACCCACAGTTCCGAGGTTGTCCGGCACACGGGACTTGCTGATATCCTCCTCATCTCGCGGGACAACGAGGGCTTCTCGATTGTCTCCCGGCCGGCAGACAAGGAGGAAGTGCGGACGTTCCTCGAGAACGAGATCGGCATCGAGGAACTCTATATCCAGAACCTGCTGGGAATCTGAATGAAGAAGCGCCTGTTCATCATGGTGGAGGGTGAGGACGATGTCCGGTTCTTCGGCCGGCTCATCAAACCCCTGATTGCCCCCCGGTATGATTCCGTGGAGATCATTCCCTATGCCTGCATCAAGCGCGAGAAGGTGAACCGGTTCTTAAAGAGCGTTGTCCTGATGAAGAACGACTACATCTTTGTCGCGGATATTGACAACGAACGGTCGGTGAGGGACAAGAAGCAGATCCTGTACTACCGGTTCAGCGAGATCGACGGGGGGAAAATTGTCATCGTGATCCGCGAGATCGAGAGCTGGTACTATGCCGGGATTGCCGGATCCCTTGCACAGGAGCTGGGTATCACGGAGACCGGAAATACCGACGACCTGACCAAGGAGGACTTCAATATGCGGATGCCGAGAAAGTTCGATTCCCGGATCGATTTCATGTTCGAGATCCTCAAATCGTTCTCCCTTGAAACAGCAGTAAAGAAGAACACCTCGTTCCGGTTTTTCACGGAGCGGTACCAGGTGTACGAGAATCCCGTCTGATTCCGCCAGCCCCCTGTTTTTCCCGGCTGGCACGATGGTAATATCGAAACCATTTTTTAGCGCATGGCGCCACTCTGTAATACCTGGATTGAGGTATTTTTATGGAAAGGTTCGTTTGTACGATTTGCGGTCATGTCTATGACCCGGAGAGAGGGGATATTCTCCTGGACCTTGCCCCCGGAAAGGATTTTTCCGAGCTCCCCGGCGACTGGCAGTGTCCGGTCTGTTTTGCCGAGAAGAGCAAGTTCGTGAAGGCGGGATGATACCATGGTCTCACGAGAGATTGCAAAAGATGTTTTCTGGGTCGGGGCCCTGGACTTCGACCGGCGGCTCTTTGACGAGCTGATTCCCCTTCCGGAGGGGACGAGCTACAACTCGTACCTTATCCGGGGGAGCGAGAAGACCGCCCTGATCGACACGGTCGACTTAAAGAAAGAGGAGGAACTCATCGTCAACCTCATCAAGCTCGGGATCGACCAGATCGATTACATTATCATCAACCATGCCGAGCAGGACCACGCGGGCTCCCTGCCCATGGTGCTGGAAATGTACCCAAGGGCGAAAGTCGTGACCAACGAGAAGTGCCGCGACCTTCTCGTTGCCCTCCTCCAGATCCCAAAAGAGTCCGTGATGGTGATAAAGGACGGGGAGACCCTCTCTCTCGGGAATAAGACGTTAAAATTCCTCCTCACGCCGTGGACCCACTGGCCCGAGACGCAGGTTACGTTCCTTGTTGAGGACAAGATCCTCTTCCCCTGCGATCTCTTCGGGTTCCACCAGGCAACGAGCGAATTGTACATCACCAATGAGGCAGAGGCATACCGGTCCGCAAAACGGTATTTCGCCGAGATTATGATGCCGTTCCGGAACAGCATCAAAGGGTACATTCCGAAGGTGAGGGACCTGGACCCCGTCATGATTGCGCCGAGCCACGGCCCGATCAACAAGAACCCGAAGTTCATGCTCGATGCGTACGAGGACTGGGTCTCGGACACCGTGAAGAACGTGGTCGTCCTTCCCTATGTCTCCATGCACGGGAGCACGCAGGTCCTGGTCGACCACCTGGTCGGGGCGCTCATCCAGCGGGGTGTAGAGGTCAAACCGTTCAACCTCTCGCACACGGATATCGGCGAACTGGCCTATGCCCTCGTGGACGCGGCAACGGTCGTGGTCGGGACGCCGACCGTCCTCTTCGGGCCACACCCCCAGGTGGTCTATGCCACCTACCTTGCCAATGCCCTGAAACCCAAAGTCAGGTTTGCTTCGGTGATCGGGTCCTATGGCTGGGGCGGGAAAGCGGCCGAGACCATTGTCAAGATGCTGGACCATGTCAGGGTCGAGGTGATCGAGCCGGTTGTCATCAAAGGGCTCCCGGGAGAGGCTGATATTGTCGCCATCAACCGGCTTGCCGATGATATTGCAAAGAAACATAAGGAGATCGGTATTTTATAACTGTGAGGAATCCTGTATGACCAAAATCCTTGAGGTATACAAATGCGGAGTGTGCGGCAATACGACCATGGTGGTAAGCCCTTCCGGTGGTACACTGGTCTGTTGCGGCCAGCCGATGAACCTGCAGGTGGAAAAGACTGACGATGCTGGTAAAGAGAAGCACGTACCGGTCATCGAGAGGACAGCAAACGGGATCCGGGTGAAACTCGGCTCCGTCCCCCACCCCATGGAGGAGAAGCATTACATCCAGTGGATCGAGGTTATCTCCGGGGATAACCTGTACGTCCACGGGCTGAAGCCCGGCCAGGCGCCGGAGGCAGAGTTCCCTGTTAAGGCAGACCATGTCAAGGTCAGGGCATTCTGCAATGTCCACGGGCTCTGGACAAGCAGCCTGTAACCCCCTTTTTCCTGCCTTCGCAGGCAAATACTAATAGATTCCGGCGGTAACCCATTAGTAATGCGCCGGCTTGAACATCTCTCGACAACCCTTGCCGATCTCGGCGATATCTTCACGTTCATTGCGCCGGTGACGTGCCTCCCCCTCCTTGTCTGCATCATCTTTTCCGAGTGGGAGATGTTTTTGCCCATGGCCGCTGTCCCGGCCGTCTTCCTTGTTGCCGGTCTCTTCTTCCGGCAGCTCCCCCGGAGTTCCAAGGGGAGCCGGCTCTCGATGGCGATGTGTTCGGTCGCCCTCTTCTGGTTAGCCTGCGCCGTGGTGAGCGGGATACCGTTCATGCTGGGCCTGCACATGAGTTTCACCGACGCGGTTTTCGAGGGGATGGCCGGGTGGACGGGCACGGCCTTCTCGATGATCCGGTCCGTGGATACCGCCCCCTACACGCTCCTCTTCTGGCGGTCGTACATGCAGTGGATCGGGGGGATCGGGATCATCGCCTTTACGGTGGCGCTGGCCAGCAGCACCGGACTGTTCCGGTCACGGATCTTCCGTGACGAAAGCCGGGACGAGTCACTCATGCCAGCCGTTGCAGCAGTGGGCCGGTCCCTCTGGAAGATCTATGCCGTACTCACATTCTGTGCCATCGGCCTGATCCTTTTTACCGGTCTCTCGCTCTGGGAATCGGTGAACCTTGCCCTCTCGGCAATTTCTACCGGCGGGTTCACCCTGCATGCAGGCGGTGTCCTGCACTATGACAGCGTGGTCCTCCAGCTCCTCCTTATCCCGATCATGATCGCGGGTGCCCTGCCCTTCAAGCTCTATTTCCTGATCCTGGAAAACCGTCGCCTGAGCCTGTTTGGCGATGAGCAGGTTAAGATCTTCTTTCTCCTCCTCCTTGCCGGCACGGCGGTGCTGGTCTACGACCTCGCGCTCTTCTCCGATACTGACCTGCCTGCCGCTTTGCTCCAGGGCCTGTTCATGGCAGCCTCGGCCCTGACGACAACCGGGTTCCAGACGGTGAATCTCCAGACCTGGGCCGGTGTCACGATCCTCTTCCTTGCCATGCTGACGTTCATCGGGGGCGCTGCCGGCAGTACAGCCGGGGGAATCAAACTGGACAGGATAGCCTTTGGTGTGCGGGCGCTGTTGTGGTGGTTCCGCCGGCTCTTTGTCAGCGGCAAGGTTCTTGTCCCGTTCCGGGTAGAGGGGCGTGTTGTCCCGCGGGACACGGCCGAGCTGGAGACCGCAAAGAACATGCTTGTCATCATCCTCTCTGTCATCATCATCTTTGTAGCATCCCTTGCCGTCCTTCAGTACCACATCACCACGTTCTCCTTAACAGAGATCGTCTTCCAGGTGGTCTCGGCCTTCTCCACCTGCGGTATCAACACCGGGTACGTCATGCCCGATATGCCGGTCATCTCGAAATGGATCTTCATCCTCGTGATGTGGATCGGGAGACTGGAGGTCATCCCGGTTATTATCCTCTTCCTTTCGCTGATTCGGGGCCCGGAATAGGTCAGATTCCGGGGATGAGCCGGCTGACAACGAGCACCGAGGCAAGCCAGATACCATATGCCCCGGCAAGACCCTCCAGCAGGCCCATACGGCTGGTGAAAAAGTACAGTGCGACAAGAAAAATCACTGAAGGGATGGCAAAGAAGAATGTCCCGAGAACAAGCTGGCGGGTCGTGTCGATCCCCGCTTCGCTGTACGTGAACAGGAACGCGATGGTGGTGATGATGGGTGCGGCGGCAAGGATGCCCCCATATTTCGGGTTCACCTGCTGGGCAAGATACGTTACCCCGACGATGATGCTCCCCCCGACAATGAATTTTACCAGGGCCTGCAGGTAATCCATGACATCTAAGGGTCACCACTCTTTCTGTTTAATACCTGTGCATATCCGAGGGGTTCTCGCGGCACGATAGTATCAAAAACCGTTCACGGTAACCGTTCACGGTCACCATTCCGGCGCAACTTTACTTTTGTTAACATCAGGAGATCTAATATAAATTGCCGCCCTATGCTATGATGATGAAGCAGATCGCCCTGTACGGGAAAGGAGGCATCGGGAAGTCCACGACCTCGGCCAACCTCTCTGCCGCGCTCTCCCACCGGGATCTCTCCGTTCTCCAGATCGGGTGCGACCCCAAGCGGGACAGCACCCGGATGCTGATGCAGGGCCGGTTTATTCCCACGGTAATGGACCTTGTCCGGGTCCGGGGCGATGCGAATGTCTCCCTTGACGATGTCGTCTTTACCGGCTACAATGGCATCCGCTGCGTGGAGGCGGGCGGGCCCGAACCGGGCGTTGGCTGTGCCGGCCGGGGGATTATTGCCACCTTCCAGCTGCTCGAAAAGTTCGGGGCGCTTTCCGGCGACGTCATCGTGTACGATGTCCTCGGCGATGTTGTCTGCGGGGGCTTTGCCATGCCGATGCGGGAGGGCTATGCGCAGGAGATCTATCTTGTCACCTCCGGCGAACTGATGTCCCTGTATGCGGCAAACAACATCTGCAAGGCAGTCCAGAGGCTGGCCTCGCGGGTGAAGAGCAAGTGCCGCCTTGGCGGGGTGATCTGCAATGCCAAGGGCCAGCCCCGGGAGGAGGAACTCGTCTCCGAGTTTGCCCGGCGGGTCAACAGCACGATGGTCCAGTATATCCCCCGCGACCATGTTGTCCAGCAGGCCGAGGTAAACCGCCAGACCGTAATCGAGTTTGCCCCTGATTCGCCCCAGGCCGGCCACTACCGCTCCCTTGCAGGAAGGATCATGGAGAACACGAACCTCACCATCCCCACTCCTCTGGAGATTGATGACCTCGAATCCCTTGCCCGCGAATTCCTCTAGGCTCGGCGGCTGCACGCTCACCGGGGCGATATCGGTGACCTCCCATCTCCGCGACACGGTCACCGTGGTCCATGGGCCGAAGGGATGCAGCCACCACAATGTCTCCCTTCTCCATGCCAGCTGGCTTGACAACGACCATGCGGTCCTCCCGAGCCTCCTCTCCACGGGACTCTCAGAAAAAGAGGTGATCTTCGGGGGGGAGGATGCCCTCCGGAAGGCGATCGGATCCGCTGCGGGACAGGAAGGTGTCCGGGCTGTTGTTGTCCTCTCGACCTGTGTTGTCGGGACGATCGGGGACGATGTCAGTGCTGTCTGCCTGGAAGACTATGGCGTGCCGGTGGTCTCCATCCCGTCGGCAGGGTTCCTCGGGGGCACGTTCCAGGACGGGATGAACAATGCCCTCATCGCCCTTGCGGGAACGGCAGAGCCCTGCCAGAAGGAACGTTGTGTAAACATCATCGGGGAGATGAACCTTGAATTCGAGGTAGAGGAGAATTACCGGGAGGTCGAACGGCTCATCTCGCTCCTGCACCTCCCGGTGAACCTCCGGTTCGTCCACAACCTCGGGTGGGAACAGATTGCACGGCTTGGGAGAGCAGAACTCAATATCATGCGGAGCCCGGCCCTTGTCCCCGTGGGGGAGTACCTGAAAAACCGGCTCGGCACCCCGTATATAGCCTCGTTCCCCCACGGGCTCTCCGGCACCCTCTCGTTCATTCGTGAAGTTGCAGCCCTTTGTAGCATCGACGGGCAGGAAGCGCTCAGGGAGGAGTGCCTGCGGCAGGAAGAGATGCTTGGCCAGTTTTCCGATCTCCGGCAGGTACAAGTCTCCCTCGACCGTCTCCACTCCGGGGAGGACGAACTCCTTGCGGCCGAGGAACTGGCTGCTGCGCTGGACCTGGTTATGGGCACCCCGGGAACGTGCGCCCGCCTTCCGGTAAGCGCTGCGGTAGGGACCGCCGGGACAAAGCGGATGCTCCACCGCTGGAGGAGGGCTGCCCATGCCTGAGTGCGACAACCCTCTCTGGCCGTGCGCCATGACCGGTGCTGCTGCCTGTCTTGCCGGGTTCGACGGGATTGCGGTTGTTATCCACGGTTCCAGCGGGTGCTACTACTATCCCACGACCCTCCTCCATGCCCCGCTCCATGGCACATTCATCCTCGAGGATGACGTGATCTTCGGGTCGGAGGACCGGCTCCAGGAGGTCATCGGCAGCCTGTCGGGAACGGGGAAGCGGATCGCAGTCATCACGACCTGCGTTCCGGCACTCCTTGGTGAAGACATCCGGTCCATGCTCGATGAACATGATGTGATCCTTGTCGACAGCCCGGGCTTTGCCGGGGATATCGAGACCGGATACGCAAAGGCCATCAGCATACTTGAACCCCGAATCGACCCGGGAACCCCCGGAGTCAATATCGACGGGGCCTGCCTCTTTGACCCGTTCGCTGCCGGAAACATCCAGGAAACAAGAAGACTTCTTGGCATGGCGTCAGTCCCGGTGGCAACAGTCTTCTCATCGGACGTTCTCGATCGCGTATACCATGCCGCCCCATACACTATCGGCACCAACGGGGATTTCCCCTCCGGTGTCGGTGAAACCCTCGGGGGGATACTGGGACTTACGGGAGTCCGTGAGACCTTCACCCGGCTTGGCGATGCCATTGATGGTGCCGACTGCGACCCGGTCTTTGCGGAACTGGAGCAACAGGAGGAGCGCCTTGTCCGGGCATGCGACAAGTTTCTCCAGCGGTATGACCCCCCGTCCACTGCCATCTTTGCGGGCTCCTCGTATGCCCTCTTTGCCGCAGAAGCCCTCCATACCTACCTCGACGCGGAGATCTGCTGCATCGGGACCCGGAATGTACCCGGCGAGAGCCGTTTCAGGACTGAGCAGGTATCCAGCCTGTCGCGGGTCCGCGAGCTGATCGCGACCCATGACCCGGATCTTGTGATCGGCTCGTCGTTCGAACGCTCGCTCTCCCAAGAGAAAGCATTTACCGGGATCATTCCCCCGCTCCGGGGCCGGGTCAGGATCTATCCTGCACCGCTTGCCGGCATCAACGGCACGCTCTCGTTCATGGAGTCGGTGCTGAACTCCTGTATGGATAAAAAACCCTGATCTGTTCTCTTATTCCATCATCCCTCCGACGGCGTTTCACTTTCACCCCGCGCACGCCGGGGGGTTATATACCGTCAGGATCAACGCCCGTATACGACAGAAGGTGGTCGTGTATGATGGAAAAAGCAGGATATCTCCAGGCAACAAGGTCGCAGGCAGTTGACAGCGATGGCGTCCCCCACGGGATTGTCGAGCTCCACATTCTCGGGAACCGGTACGCAATCCGGCGCTCCGACCTGATCCGGGCGGTCACCGGCAGGGTCCACGTCCAGGTCGAGGACCTTACCCGGAACTGGGGAGATTTCCTGGGCCAGACCCGGGGCCTTGCGCAGGTCTCGGTATCCGGCAAAGCCCTGAACATCGACCTGTTCGGGCTGGGCAGTTATACCCTCTCCCTCTCTTCGCTCAAGGCCGTGCTCTATGGCAAGGAACGCCTTGCGGTCATCGTGCGGATACCCGAAGCCCCACTCGTCAGGATCCGAAGAGTAACGGATGGTCAGCAGACCATTGGCGCCGCAGTCTGACAACATCCCGGTTTTTCCTCCCCTCTCATCCCCTTTCCTTTCCCCTCATTCTTGTTTTACGGCGGAAAGCGTGCAACATTAATAGTTCTGCGACAGATGATCATGCGACACAGAAGCCCACCTGTCCCGCCGGTTTCGTATGATATCCGGCACCGGGCAGCGGGTATCG
>NZ_PIZH01000802.1 GCF_002835825.1 Methanoregula sp.
CATCGGGTTGAGCGAGGTCATCCACGCAACGCAGAAGCAGGTCAGGGCCGAGTACGGGTGGCCGCCGGCAAGCAGGACGAAGAGGCCCGAGAGCACGCCGTGGATGATCACCCAGAAGAGGAACGCGTACAGGAGGACATCCAGGCCCACACCCGAGAACGCGATGGCGGCGAGCAGGAAGGCGAAGAGGAACGTGACGCCGAAGCCGAAGACCTTTGCCCACGGGAACGGTTTTGGTTCTTTTGTCAGCGAATCGAACGGCGGGAGGGTCTTTGGGTCATCAAGGTACGTGGAGATCCCTTTCCGGTGACCGGCGCCGATGACCGCGAGGATCTTTCCTTCGGGCCGCTGGGCTTTTAAGATGACAAGCTGGTGGGCGATGTACGCGTCGCGCTCGTCGATGAGGGCACGGGCTCCGTTGGGCGAGAACTTGCGGAACTCCTCCATCACGACATCGATCACATTCTGTTCCTTTAAGGATTCGATATCGATCTCCTGGCCGTTATCGATCTCGGCAATGGAGATGATCAGGGCCCATACCATCTTGAGCTTCTCGACAAAGCCAAGCGTGTTCCAGAACCGCATCAGTGTGACGCGGATGTCGCGGTCAACGAGCGCTATCGGGATATTGCGCTGTTCGGCTTCCGCGATCGCTGCTTTCATCTCGGCGCCGGGTTCGACACCAACGTCGAATCCGATCTTGCGCTGGAGGTAGGCGAGGAGCCACTGGACAAGAAGGGAGTTGAAATTTTTTACTTCCAGGACATCCTCCACGCTCGGGTCACGCGCCTGTTTCTTGAGCGCAGAGTACCGTGCCGGGTCAAGCTCGATGGCAACGACATCCGGGTGATATTCTTCTATTGCGGTCCGGACCTCGTTGACGCTCTCCTGCGAGACGTGGGCCGTGCCGATGATTTTTATTTCCGCCATTGATCACCGTTTGTGACGGTTATATTGGTGGTGAAGGGTGATTAAGGGAGGGGATGAGGCGGGGGCTGCCGGAAGGATTGC
>NZ_PIZH01000803.1 GCF_002835825.1 Methanoregula sp.
CTGATGCATTCTCCAGGTAATCCTCGCTGATGCGACGAATACCTCCCCGAAGGGTGCCCCGCGGCGGCCTCAATTTCCTTTTATGAAAACCTCTTTTAGTCAGAGTATTCATTTCAGGCAATACAGTGGCATCACATGTACCCCCCATTGGCGTGTCGAACATTTTTTTTAAGGTGAGACACGAGAAATGCATGAAAGGCTCTTCGAGCCAGGTTGGAGCAAGGGGGCAGGATACCATTACCAGAAGGAGGTTTTCTTAAAAAAACCTGCATTCAATCAGCGATTTGAACCGGTTCCCGCTAAGGGCATCCAGAACAGGCACGTTACAGGCAAAACCTTTAGCAAATTGCCGGTAAAACACTGGTGTATTCCGGATTCGCCCGGGTAAAAAAACCTGCGGGCTTACGGGGAACCACCATGGCAGACGACAATATCACCATTCCCGGATATGCAGTGCCCAAACATGACAAAGAGTTCCAGGAGCGCTATGTCGAACGGGTCGGCCTTGGCCAGTCCGCAGCGGTCTACGCAAAAAACGGCATAGCCGCAAAAGTCTACCGCGAGAACCAGCCGCACTACCAGCCGTTCATGGAGGCATTCTACATCGCGATGGTCGGGGAGCTCAGACTTCCCGTGCCGAAGATCTATGCTGTTGAGACCTTCAAAAACCAGGTCGCCGTTGTCATGGACCAGGTGAAGGGAAAAAGCCTCTATGACATTGCCGGGGAGGACCCGTCCCGGCTCGAAGAGACGCTTGACAAGGTCGTTGAGATGCAGACCGCGATGCACAAGGTGAGCGCCGGCGTCTTCCGGCCGCTGCGGATGGTCCTTGGTGCAAACATCGCCGCAAGCCCGGGCCTGACTCCGGAAGAGAAGGACCGCCTGAACAACGATCTCGCCCGGCTCCCGGACGGCTTTTCCATCTGCCACGGGGACTTCCACGGCGGAAACATCCTCTTTGACGGGAAGACCTACATTATCATCGACTGGTCCGAAGTGGCCTGCGGGGC
>NZ_PIZH01000804.1 GCF_002835825.1 Methanoregula sp.
GTTGCAGGGATCAACTCCAGAACGACATTGCGGGTCTGCGACGAACTGGTCGAGTCGACATAGATCAGTTTGAGGTACGGTTTGTACCCATCCAGCCCGTAGATATTGAGCATATGATAGCAGTCCACATCGACATTTGAAAAGACCGTGATGCCGGACCCGTCGCCCCCAAATGGGTTCTCTTTGCAGATCGTGCCAAGACAGACCATCCCGCCACCCGGTTTGACGGTAATGGTAACCGTGCCCGTGGCAGCATCCGCGGTTGCGGCAAGGGCGAGGAGGAGAAGGAGGAGAGCCACTCCTGCACGCCGTTTGGAAATACCCATAAGCGATATTGGTACGGGCGCTCTATAAGGGTTGTGCACCCGACGGGGGAAACACCAGCCGGTCAGGCCAAAAAGGGATGACCGGTTTCCGGATTCTCCCGTCATCATCGCACAGGCGTGAGCGCACCGGTAAGGAGATCGTAGTAGAGCCCGTGGATCCGGAGCTGGTTCGCATCAACAGCACGGCGGACGACGGGGTACGTCAGAAGGTGCTCGATCTGGAGCCGTACGTTCTCCTCTTCAATGAGCCGGTAGCGTTCGTCCTCTTCGGCAGGGGTCGTTGGCGGGCTGATCCGGTTGTCCACCCGCTCCTGTGCCAGCCTCGCATGGACGAGCCAGCGGGAGATGGAGCCGTCTCCGGCAGGCCAGTCGAGTGCACGGATGGAAGCACAGCGGGAATGGCCGCAGAGCAGGATCTCCGGGGCTTTGAGCCGGGTGATGGCGAACTCCAGAACCGTTGCGATGCCAGGATCATCCGGGGGGATGATGTTGCCAACATTGCGTATTGAGAAGAGGTCGCCGGCCCGGGTACCGGTGATCCGGCAGGGTTCGATGCGGGAGTCGGCACAGTCGATGAATAGCGCCTTTGGCTTCTGTGCCGCCGCGATAGCAGGGTAATGATCGAGATCTTCTGTGAATTCTTCTTTTTTGAACCTGCGGTTCCCCTCAAGGATCGTGG
>NZ_PIZH01000805.1 GCF_002835825.1 Methanoregula sp.
GGCCAAAGGGGATGATTTCGGAAAAAGTATTTATAAAAAAATACAGATGAATCTCCATATGCAGAGATTCCGTATCGGTCTGTTTTTCGGGATCGTGATCATAACGGGGCTGCTGTTTTTCTTTTCAATTGTCCCGTTCCTGATGGATGGATCGCAATTCCCCGGTGTGGAATCAAACCATTCTTTCTCCAATCTATCCGGATCCGCTCCGGGTAGTACCCAGATCTGCCTTGGCAATGCTTCTATCGTTGTACCGCACCGGTGCGACCTGATCAATACATCCCAATGGGGCGAGGTTCCCGCTGATATGGTAGCTGTCATATTGAAAGAGGGCAGGACCCGGGCGGATGCGGATGAGGTTGCACGGCTCCTCAACGGGAAGGTTGTCGGCTATTATGATTATCTCAACCTCTACCAGATTGAATACCATGGGGGATGCGGTGCCTATAATGAAAAGGATCTTTGCGATTGCCTTCAGAAAGCGTGCGAACATTCCTGCGTGGAACTGGCATTTCCGGTCTCCCAGCCGCTCCTGGAAAACGCAATAACTGCGAGTGAAATATCCCCCATTTCCAATCCCGTGTACGAGGAAGCAAACAGGGATTCAGGGTACCTTCTTGTCCGGGCGAAAAGCGCCTGGGATATAGTCAGGGCATCGCATCTTCCCCTTTCTCAGGTAAGGGTTGCGGTTGTTGATGACGGTGTATATACGGGTTTCCATACATTCGATGTCGGCCCTGTCCTTGATACATCTGCAAACGGGTCCAGGCTCCTGCATCCAATCACGGGATGGGAACATGTGGGCAGCCATGGTACCGGTATCATGAATATCATTGGGGCCTATACCGATGGCGAGGGAATTACCGGGATTGCATCGGTTCCGCTCACCGGAAAACTTACCCTTTCGATGCTGACCAACCGCCGCCCCCCCTATGGGGATCCGGTGGACATCCCCGGCCCTTCGTGCAGCGAGACTGCCCAAGGAGTGTCTCAACGGAAGATCA
>NZ_PIZH01000806.1 GCF_002835825.1 Methanoregula sp.
CCCACGGTCGGTTACCAGAGTCTCGGCTGTCTATGCTCTCGCTCTCCGGCACACCGGCGAGATGTCGGCCGTGACACCTGTTCTCTGTAGTCCCGATCCGTCGATACTGAGTGCCGGCCTTGCCGCAGTACAAAAGAGGTGAACGATCCTCTAAGCGGCAACAGAGACCAACTGGAGCGCGATGGCGGATCTTGCCGGGGAGTCGGGTGCCCCGCTTGTCGTCTCTGCCGGAGGTGATCCCGCTCTCCTGCGCTCGCTTGTCCGCACGCTGCTTGACTGCGGGGTAACGGATCTTGTCCTCGACCCGGGCACAATCCCCGACGAAGGCCTTGCTGGGACACTTGACACATTCACCGCAATCCGTACGCAGGCCTGCCGGAATTCTGACGAACTCTTCGGCTTCCCCCTGCTTGGCGTGCCCCTTGCAGTCTGGACCGGTAGCGAGATTTCCGAAGATGTCCTCAAGTGGAAGGAAGCGGTTCTTGCCTCGATGCTCATGACGAGATATGCCGATCTCCTCATCATGCACAGTATCGACGGCTGGGTCCTGCTTCCCCAGCTCATCTGGCGGTTCAACCTGTACACCGACCCAAGAAAACCAGTCTCGGTCGAGGCAGGTGTGAAAACGTTCGGGAGACCCGACCGGAACTCCCCGGTGCTCATCACCACCAACTATGCTCTCACCTACTTCACGGTTGAGTCGGATCTCAAGAGCGCAAACCTCGACTGCTTTTTGGTTGTCGCGGATACCGGGGGCCTCAGCGTTGAGAGCGCAGTTGCCGGGAGGATCTTCACGGCCGGGTCCGTTGCCATGGCACTGAACGAGTATGCTGTTGACAGGCTTGTCGAACATACAACCCTGATCATTCCGGGACTCGCCGCCCGGCTCAGCGGCGAGACGGAAGAGGCCAGCGGGGGGCAGGTGCGCGTCCGCCCCCATGCTTCATCAGGAATCCCCCAGTGCCTCCGCGCACACCGGCGCCAAGGACGCCGTGAGACGATGG
>NZ_PIZH01000807.1 GCF_002835825.1 Methanoregula sp.
CGGCTGTCGCTGACCTGCCGTGACGGGAAAGAGCTGGTCCGCGTCGCCCGGGAGAGGAAGAAAATTCTCTTGGTCGGCCATGTCCTTCAATACCATGCGGCGGTCGTCACCCTGAAAAAAATGATCCGGGAAGGCCGGATCGGCAGGCTTCAGTACATTTACTCCCGGCGCCTGAGCCTGGGAAAGATCCGCCGCGAAGAGAACATCCTCTGGTCCTTCGCCCCCCACGACCTTTCCGTCATCCTCAGCATCACGGGGGAGGCCCCGTCTTTCGTGGAGTCGGTCGGAAACAGCTTCCTGCATGCCCAGATCCCCGATGTCACCGTCACCAATCTCAAATTCCCGTCCGGCATCGGCGCCCATGTCTTCGTGAGCTGGCTGAACCCTTTCAAGGAACAGCGTCTTGTCGTCGTGGGGAGCAGCGGCATGCTCGTCTTCGACGATACCGAACCGGTCGAGCGGAAACTCGTCTTTTATCCCCACACCATCAACTGGCAGAACGGCATTCCCGTTCCCCATGAGGCCCAGAGCGTGCCCATCGATATCAGCACATCCTGGAAGGAGCCTCTGAGGGCCGAATGCGAAGCCTTTCTCACGGCGGTCCGGACCGGCGAACCGCCCATCACCTCCGGCGAGGAGGGGCTCCGGGTCCTGAGCGTTCTCGAACTCAGCCAGCAATCCATGGAACAGAAAGAAAAGGGTCGCGCCGGGGTGCTTTCGCCCGCCGCTCCGGGCTTCCCGGATGTTTTCATTCACCCCACGACCGCCGTCGATGACAACGTCTCGATCGGCCGGGGCACGAAGGTATGGCATTTCTCACATCTGCTGGCCGGTTCCAGAATCGGAAGCAACTGCACCATCGGTCAGAATGTCGTCATCGGACCGGACGTCACTATCGGGAACGGATGCAGGATCCAGAACAATGTGAGCGTCTACAAGGGCGTCACCCTCGAAGACGGCGTCTTCTGCGGGCCGTCGATGGTCTTCACGAATATCCTCCATC
>NZ_PIZH01000808.1 GCF_002835825.1 Methanoregula sp.
CCGCTGATGCGCCCGTTTCAGTGAAACCGGCGGGAAAGCCGGAATATGAAGTACAATGGGATACACTTTCCCACTTCAGCACGGGACAAATACTCACCGGCTCGCAGTACCGTTCGGTGAAAGAAGAGTACGACATCAGACTGAAAGACTGGGCTCCTTCTCAACCGGCAAATGACGGGATCTATCACATTTCCGGGGGAAAGCGGGACCAGATCAAGCGTTTTCTGGAAGAGAAGCGGTACGTTGTCACGACGGAACACTTTCATTACATTATCCGGGCGCGGGGAAAGAAGGTGGACCCGCTCGCGATCTTACAGAAGATCCAGGACATGGGCCAAAAATTTATCTGGGTTCACGTTATTGGGGAAACCGGTCCCGACAGGGCGCCCCGTACAATGCGACGGGCACGGTAATTTCTCTGAAGACCCGGGTATTCCCCATTCAAAGGAAACCCGTCAGGGAAAAAAGAGCATTTGGCTGAAAAATCACAGCCGGCACAATATTTCGAGGGATTCGGTCCCGGACTTTACGGCCTGCATGAGAAGGAGGACATTTTCCGGGTCCTTCTCATTGTGGATCCTCTCGCAGAGCGCGTGAATAGTCATTGCCAGCTCCTCGGCAAGCATACCACCTTCCTCGTCCCCGCAGGTGCAGGGTTCGGCATCGTGATTTACGCCGCACCCGCAGGTGCCGGAATGGACATGCCCGGCAGCGGGGGGAGCAGTCGCAGCGGGCGTTGTTGCTGCGCCCTTTCCTGTCTCGTTCTCCGCGCAGACCACGCAGAGCGTCTTTCCCTTCACCTCGAAGAGCGGGCAGCCGCAGGTCTTGCAGCTCTTCTCAAGCATCTTGCCCCCCTTGAGGAGGTACCCGGCCATAATCTCGTCTTCCTTTCGCGACGTCATGGGATCACCGTCTGGTCGTTATTTAACCTATATATGCCGGTTCCGCATATTAACTACAGGTACACAGGTAAGCAGGCGATACTATGGCAAATGCTGACAAG
>NZ_PIZH01000809.1 GCF_002835825.1 Methanoregula sp.
CAAAGCCGGTCCAGGCCGCGTAATTCTCTCTTTTTATTTTTCGGTAAGATTCAGCTGCAGAATGTCCCGGTCTTCTCCTTCTGCAAAATAGTCTTTGCAACGGCGGACCGGAAGGAATCCCAGGCTACGGTAAAGGGATTGTGCTGCGGTATTATGCGGGGCGACCGTAAGGAGGACGGTCCGCGCTCCTGCATCCCGAAGCGCTTCTATCGTTGTTCCGGCCAGCCTCCTGCCGATACCCCGGCTTCGGTACTCTTCCTGTACAGCAAGCCTGATAATCCATCCTTCCCGGGGTTTTCCCTGGACCTGTGCCCCGACAGAAAACCCTGCAGCTGCACCGGCATGGTCGGCGACAAAAAAGGTCGCGGGCCAGAGAACCGCGGCCTGCCGGACAAATACCCCGGCGCCGTATCCTGTCCGCTTCTCCCCGGCTTCAAGGCTGCACACGGCGGGAAAATCGCTGTCACGATAACCGCGGATACGGAGATGCGATTCATCCATTCTCATCACTTCATGCCCGGCCCATCAGCTGCCTGGAGAACTGCATTCACCGCACTCTCGTCAGAGGGATAGACCCCGGCACCAATCCACCAGGTATCATCGACCGGTGTGACATAGCTGATCTTCGGTTCGACTGTGCTGTTTCGTGCCGGGTTCGGGTAATGGTAATAGATCCAGCCGCCCCCCTGCCGTGCGAGTTCTATCTCTATCCGTGTAAAGTTGACCCCGTACTGGTCCGTGAGCCCGCTTAAGTCCTTCCCGACAAGCCGGGGCTGGTAGGGCAGCGCGAGGCATGTCCCGTTATAATCGAAAGCGTACACATAGAGCGGGCCATTGACAAAAGAGCCGTTCCGGTCATTGAATGCCTGAAGTGCTGCCTCCTTCCCGGTCTTCCGGGCGGACTCTGCCGCGTTACGGACGAAGGATTCGATCCCGTCCTTTACCTCACCTGAGAAAATGACCCCGCTTTCATTCGTAATCCCTAAGTTCCCGCCCCCAGGGA
>NZ_PIZH01000810.1 GCF_002835825.1 Methanoregula sp.
TTCACGCTTTCAGAAGAGATCTTCTCAACCATCTGCATCTTTGTTGTAGCAACCTTGCCAAGATCAGCCGCAACATGACCCTCCTGTGAAGCTTTTTCGGCATGCTGCATAACATCCTGGGATGTGCTGGCAATCTCTTCAATTGATGCAGAGATCTCACTGATATCAGAACTGAGTTTCTCGACTGAAGAAAGGTTTGCACTGGTATTGTCGCTTGATTTCTGGGAAGCAACCGCGACCTGTTCGGTTGCCTTTAAGATCTCATTGGTACTGCGGTTCAGTCCATTGATTGTCTTGTCAAGCTGAAGCATGGCTCTCTCCAGCTCTTCCATCGCGCCCCGGATGGAATCGATGGCCGTGTTGTAATCGGTTTTGAGTTTGACAAGGGGATCCGCATCGTCAATACTGAATTTCTGGGTAAAATCCCCCTGAGCGATATGTGCCATGGCAGTTTCAAGTTCGCTTGCACTTGCAGCAAGGAATTCCTTACCGGCACGGGTCGCCTCTATCATTTCCGCGATCTTCTTCTCCTGCTCACGCTGGGTAGTGACATCATTGTAGACCGTGAGAATATGGGTAAGATTTCCCGCTTCGTCCAGCAGGGGAAGTCCGTACTGCTCGAGGGTCTTTGTCGAACCGGGGAACTCAACCGTTACCTCGCCAAAGCTTCTCTTTTTCTGTTGCAGCACGACTTTAAGTCCCTCTCCTTTCTGTCCGACAATCCGGAAGCTCTTTGCGTTCATGGTCATGAGCTTCTCCCGCGATATGCCACTGAGCCTGCAATATGCATCATTTGCGAGCGTGATCCGGAAGGAGATATCCATAACCATGATCGGGAGCGGATTCTCCATCCCGATCACGTCGGACCGCTTTTTGAGGGCTGCTATCTCCTCCTTTTTCTTTTTAATCTCTTCCTGTTGTGCACGCTGCCCGATAATTTCATTGTATACAATCAGGGTGCTGGGGAGTTTTCCTTCGGTATCTAGTATGGGGATCACTTATT
>NZ_PIZH01000041.1 GCF_002835825.1 Methanoregula sp.
ATTACGGGGGACAGAACATTGAGAAAAGAGCCGGTGAACAAGTGCTAGTCTTTTCGGAGGCAAATAACACGGGCAAGGGGACATGTCATACGGTGAAAAAGCTTTTTTTTACAGGACGTCATACCACAAACGGATGAGACCACTCATTATCAGCATCTGTACGGTCCTGATGATCTTCCTGCTTTCCCTTACAGCGGGCTGCACCTGGCAGGCTTCCGCACCGGCTGATCAGGGAGCCGTCCCGGCAATTACGGCGGAGGCCGGGTCCACAAAAGAGCAGATGGTCACATTCGTCCGGGAGGCTGTTCTTTATGCAGGGTCTCACGACAAGGATACTTCCCTTTCAGAGTTCTCGAACCGGAACGGATCGTTTGTCCGTGGCGACCTCTACCTCTATGCGTACGATTTCAACGGCACCACCATCGCCCACCCGGTGAACCCCGAGAAGATCGGTATCAACCGGCTGTACGAACCCGATGCGCTGGGCAACTTCTTCATCTATGACCTCCGGGCCGCAGCCATCAACGGCTCCGGGTTCGTGGAGTATACCTACATCAACCCGGTCCACAACAAAGCCGTAGAGAAGAAACTCGGCTATGTCGAGAAGGTCGACGACACCTGGTGGCTGGGATCCGGCATCTACTACGGGCCTGCGACACCCCAGGAAACAACCGCATCCGCCACCGGCCCGGCAACCTCCCGTGCGCTGAAGGAATACGTGGATAATGCAGCTGCGTACGCAATGGCAAACGGGAAGAGCACTGCCATCGCCGCATTTAACAACCGGTCCGGTCCGTTCGTACAGGGTTCCGACACCTACGTATACGCCCTCGATTACTCGGGAACTGCGCTCGCCCTGCCCTTCCAGCCGGAGAAAGTGGGCACTGATTTCCTGCCCGTCAAAGACCCGGCGGGGAAGCCCTACACCGCAATCGAGATCCAGCTTGCGCGGGCTGGCGGCGGGTATCTTTTGTACCAGTACCCGGACCCGGCCGCGAACCTGACCCCTGCCCTCAAGATCAGTTACGTCCGCCCGGTAGACGATACCTACTGGATCGGGGCTGGCATCTACACCAGCGAAGATCGCCTCATCGATACGCAGCTGAAGCAGTTTGTTTCCGGCGCAAAGGACTTTGTGCAGAGGTACGGGAAGGAGGCAGCCCTTGCCGAGTTCAACAACCCAAAGGGCATGTTCCAGAGCGGCGAACTCTACATCTTTGCCAATGACTACGACGGCAACGTGCTCGCGTGGCCGTACCGCCCCGACATGATCGGGAAGAACCACCGGAATGCAACCGACGCTGTGGGCGAGCACCACATTGCCGGACTCCTCGACAAGGCCAAAAACGGCAGTGGGATGACCGCATATTACACGGTGGATCCCCTTACCAACACCACAGCGCTGAAGATCAGTTACGTGACAGACGTTGACGGGACATGGATGCTTGGCGCCGGGCGGTACATCCGGCCGGACTCCCGGGTCCTGCTCCCCTGATCCTCACCATTTTTTGTTTAACCATTTCTCATGGCTTAACGATCACGCACTGCGTGCAGTGACATGCGGTTTCCCCTCAGGGTCTGTATCACAGACAGTGTAATGGAACCCCTGCCCATGACAAAATACCCCGCTCAGCCAGGTTCACTGCAAGCCAGCCATGATCGATCATCCGGCACAACAAACCCGACCGCCATCCATGCGGCATATACACCCCAAGGGGCCCGGTTCGTGGAGGCACCGGGAGCAAAAAAAGGATTATGAGAAGATTGAGAAGTCGTTCTTGATGGCGATAGCCTCGATGATGGGCTTAAGCGCAGCCTCGGAGACGCCGAACTTGTCCATGTACATCTGGAGGATTGCCTTCTCTTCGCCGGCAAGGACGCCGTCTGACATGGCAAGGTCGCAGAGGATCGCAAGCGTTGCAAGCTTCTGTTTCTCGTCAAGGGTTGCGGCAACCATGTCAATAACGCCGGGGAACTTGTTGGCCTTTAAGACATCCATCGCGGTCTGGATGGACTTCTTGTCGCCGCGGACGATCTTGGCAAGGTCGTTGATCTCTGCCTCATCGATGACGCCGTCTGCGGCAATCACGGTGATTGCCGAGAGCACGAGTGCTGACTTGGGCGTGAGCGTTGCTGGTTTTCCGGTTAACTTGTCAAAAATTCCCATATTCTTTCACCATTCCAATGGATTGCTCCAGTACTTACCCGGCCGATCTATTGACCGTTTCGGTGCCCGTAACCGGGCTGGCAGGGAATGATCAGGGGCCATAGCCAGCTGGGGAGGGGGCATGCGCTCCTGACAATAACCATTACAGGAGAAAAACGCTGGAAAAGAACTCAAAAGAAAAAAATTTAGAACCGGGGTTTCCGGTGCTTGGGGAGGCAGTCGCGGCAGTAAACCGGCCTGCCCTCGGTCGGCTTGAACGGAACTTCACATTCCTTTCCACAGTCCGAACAGGTTGTCTTTGTCATTTCGCGGGGACCGAAGTCTCGGGGGCCCCTGTTTCCACCAAAATTATTTGATCCGTACATAATTCTTTCTCTAACAGTCTTGTGAAAACTGCTGATCACTATTGATCTTCAGAGTATAATAAATGCAGGTATCGTACAGGAAAAAAAGGGTCAGGAGAGGTAGTTGTTCTTGCGCAGCCAGTCCGCCTGTGGCGGGAGGTAGCGGTAGAGGATATCGCACTTCTCGTCCTGGAAACTCCACGGCGCGACAATCAGGATATCGCCTTCGCGGATCCAGGCCCGCTTCTTGATCTTTCCCTTGATCCTGCCCATCCGCTCAACGCCGTCCTGGCACCGGACGCGGATGTGGTTTGCTCCCATCATCAGTTCCGCCTGGGCAAACTGTTCGTTTAAGCGCTTCTTGGGCAGTCGTACGCGCACAACGGGCGTTCCGTCAGGATTGAATTCTCCCGTTCCGGCCGCACCATCAGGTTTTTTTACGTGATTATTAATCTGAACAACTCCGGTGGTATAAAATAAGGACGTAAAGCATGATGAAGGTATGGATACCGGGTTCATTCCATGCGATCCGCCATCTCATCTTCGAGACGACCCAGGAACTGCGAAAGAAACGCGTGCCGTTCCCTGGCGATCTGCCGGGCAGTCTTTGTGTACATCCGGTCCGGCAGCTTCAGCAGTTTTTCATGGAAATGGTTGATCCCATCCTGCATCGTTGTCCCGTGCTCGCCGGCACGCATGAATGTCCGGGCAATCCCGACCGCCCCCAGCGCATCCAGCTTATCGGCATCGGACAGGATCTGTGCTTCCAGGCTTCCGGGTTCTGCCCCGGTGGTGAAGCGGTGGGTCCGGATCGCTGCAGCAATTGCACCTGCCGCGCCAGAATCGTACCCGATCGAAGCCAGGTATTCCTCCACCATCCGGGCCCCCTCTTCCTCATGGGGAAGGCCGCATTCCTTCTCCAGCGGGCGGGCGATATCATGGAGCAGGGCCGACGGGACAAGGATCGCCATGTCCGCACCCTCAGCCCTGCCAATCCGTTCACAGAGCGATGTCACGCGTTCGACATGGTCAAAGCCGTGGGAGCCGCTATTGCCCATGACCGTGCGGGCATAATCCCGAATCTTCTGCATCACCGGGTCCATACTTCTCCCCCCTATCCCGTGGCAATCAGCCGTTCGATGTAATACCGCGCCCAGAGGAACGCAACCGTTCCGCCGATGATGTCCCCTGCAACGATCCCCCACCAGACGCCGTGCTCGCCATACCCGAGAACGATCCCAAAGAGGTACGTGAAGACCGCGATGAAAGCAAGGTTCCGGAGCACCGTGATCATGAGCGAGGTGAGCCCCTTTCCCGTTGCCTGGAAGATCGATCCCGACATGATTCCCGGGGGGACGAACGGGTAGAAGAAGCACATGGTGGCAAGGAAGAGCGCGATCTCCGGCATAAGGTGTGCGCTGTCGGCCGAGTAGCTGAAGATCATGGCGATCTGGCTGGCAAAGAGGAACGTGACGACACTGGTGAACAGGGCAATCGCCACCCCGAACAGGACGGAGAACGTGTGAGCAACCCGGATCTTCTCATACATCCGGGCACCGTATGCCGCCCCGGCCACCGAGATCAACGAGGTGCTGATCCCGACAAGCGGGATGATCGCAAAGAAGACCACACGCCACCCGGCAGTATAGACCGCGACCGCATCGGTCCCTGCCGTGACGACAAGGAGCCCGTTGATGAAGATCGCGATGATCGACATCAGGAAGAACTCGACGCTTGCCGGCAGGCCCACACCAAGAATGGCCCCTACGGTCCGCCCGTGCCAGGCAAAATTCCTGAACGAGAGCGTAACATAGGTGTCCTTCCGGAAGACCAGCCAGTAGAGCATCACGCACGAGACCATGGCAAGAGAGATGACCATTCCCCACGCGGCACCGGCAATTCCCATGCCGGCAGTGTAGATGAGCAGGGGGTCGATGATCATGTTCAGGATCGAGGACGCTGCCATAGCATACATTGCCCGCTTGGTATCTCCCTCTGCACGCAGGATCGCGTACCCGATGTTCGTGAAGAAAATCAGGAACATGCCAAGGAAGATGACCTGCCCGTACTCGGTCGCCAGAGTGGTGGTCTCCCCGGCACCGAAAAGAATGACGATCGGCTCGGTGATGAGGATGAGCGGAACGGTCAGGACTGCCGAGAGGAGAAGGGTCATGACGATGGCATGGGACGCCGCGCTGTCAGCACCGGCCTTGTCCTTTGCCCCGATCCTCCGGGAGATAACAGAGGCCACGCCGGCCCCGAGGCCGCTTGCCCCGCCCATCAGGATCATGAAGAGCGGGGTCACAAAACCGACGGCTGCAAGCGCATCGGAGCCGAGACCGGCCACCCAGATTGCGTTGACGATGTTGTACGTGGACATCAGGAGCATTGCCACGATCATGGGGCCGGACAGTTTGAGGATCGCCTTCTTGGGATCGCCCATGATGAGCGCGACCCCATCCTTCATCTTCTCATTCGCCGGAGCCTCCGTGACTGTGCCCTGATTACTCCCGGACATCGCTATGCTCTCCTTCAGTTGCCATAGAGGAAAAAACGTTCAGGGTCACGGTACGCATCAGGCGGTGGCAGGTCTTTTTGTCCTGCGCGGTCAGGCCGGAAAATGCAAGGGACTCCCACGCATGGTTGATCGCATGGAGCGATGGGAGGACATCTTCCCCTTTTTTCGTGAGAAAGAGCCGGACTGCCCGCCGGTTGCCGGGATCGATGATGCGCCGGATATACCCGGCGTCCTCGAGTTTTTTCACGGCACGGGCTATTGTGCCCTTGTCGAGATGATAGTGCCGGACAAGGGTCTCCTGCGTAATGTTCTGCTCCCTTGCCAGGAGCATAAGGACGGGGAACTGGCCGGCAGAGAGGCCCAGCGGCCTGAGCCGGTCATTTAAGAACATGGTTCTCCCGCGGCTCGTGATCGAGACGATGGCACCAAACGGGATCTCCATCGAATGACAGGATGGTGAATGCACCTGAAATAATGGACGGGGTCGCGAATAAATGTTGTCAATGCAACAATTAAAAATTCCGGGTTGCCACTCTACAACCGGGCGTCTGTACCGTATGCTCACGATGAAGGGGCGGGAGCAGGACTGCACCGTAACCTGCCGCTGGCAGGAGGAAAAAGATAACGCACGAGAGCTGCGGGCAATCAACAATTAGATATCCGCAAACGTGGACATGAGCTGTGCAATCCGGGCAGGGAGGCCCGGGCCCACGGACACCCCGGGGGTTTTACGGGCAGCAGTGGATCCCATGGCGCTTTATCCGGTTCTTGCAGGCTTCTGTCTTGTGTCCGCGTTCATCACGTGCGCACTCGGTTTTTTTGTCTACGCAAAGGACCCGCGGTCACGGATCAACCAGCTCTTCCTGGTCGGCATGCTGGGGGGAACGTATTGGGCAATGGGGGAGTTCTTCTTCTGGCAGGCGGCATCGTATGACGCGGCGCTCTTCTGGCTGAAGGCGAGTGCCCTGTGGCCCCTCGTCATCGCCGTAACAACGCATTTTATCCTTGAATTCACGGAATACCCGTTTGCCAGAAAGACGAAGAACGCCCTCCTCATCCTCTGCCTCTACCTGCCGGCTTCCGCCATCACGTTCCTGGGCATTACCTCGGGTGCGTTGTATTCCGTGGTGTATCAGGAGGGCGCCGGTTTTGTATACGTAGCCGACATGACAAGCCCGATCTACCCCCTGGTTGCGGTCTTTTCCGTGATCATCGTAATCTGGGCAGTACTCGCCTGTTCGGCTGCATGGCACCGGGCAAAGAGCGAGAAGCGGCGGCGCCACGTCCACCTTGTCTCCGGCGCGATCCTGTTCCCGATTGGTTTTGGCGTGGTCTCGGGCATCCTCCTCCCGTTCTCCGGCATCTTCATCCCCAATCTGGTCTTCATCGGAATGGCCCTGTTTGCTGCCACGATCACGTACGCCATCAGCAGGGTGGGGCTCTTCCAGCTCAGCACCGAGACCGCCCTCCCGTACATTCTCATGACCATGCCTGACGGCGTTATCGTCATCGCGATGGACGGCCTGATTATCTCCGCGAACGCATCGGCCGCCCGGATATTCGGGGTAGACGAACGTTCCCTTCCCGGAAGAAGGGCAGCAGAGATCATTCCGGCACCGGCATACAGCACGTTCATGCAGGTGATCAGGGAAAAAGGATCCTGTTCCGACTATGAGGTCACGCTGAATACCGGGACCGATGGTAGCGGCCGGCCGGACGAACGGGTCGTTGTCAGCATGGCCGGATCGCTTGTGCATGAGCCCGGGGAACTGCCTGCCGGTGTTGTCCTCATTGTCCGGGACATCAGCAACCGGAAACAGCAGCAGCACGCCCTCCAGATTGCAGGAGAGAAAATCTCGCTCATTGCCCGGCTGACCAGCCATGACATCAACAACCTCGTGACCGGTCTGTCCGGGTACCTGCTCCTGCTCGAAGACGTGGCAAATAAGCCCCCGGAGGACGGGTATCTCCGCACTGCGATCGAACTCTCGGAACGGATCAGCCAGAACCTCCGGTTCTCCAGCGACTTTTTGCATCTTGGAACCTACGAACCGGGCTGGCAGTCACTCATGACTCTCGTTGCCGAGGCAACAAACAGCATCTCCTTTGGGAGTGTAAAGGTCACGGTGAATATCCCACCCGTCGAGATCTTTACTGACCCGCTCTCTGTCAAGGCGTTCTATAATCTTCTCGACAACGCTCTCCATCATGGGGAGCATCTCACAACCATTGGCATCTCTGCAGGGGAGAATGGCAATGAACTCACTATCGTGATCGAGGATGACGGAGGCGGTATTCCCGACGCGGAGAAGGAGCATATCTTCCAGTACGGGGTTGGGAAACGCACCGGCCTCGGCCTCTCGTTTGCCCGGACCATTCTCGAGGTCAGCGGGATCACGATTATCGAAAACGGCACGTTCGGTAAAGGCGCACGGTTCGAGATCCGGGTCCCTGCCGGGGCATGGAGGCCGGCACAACAAACGACATGGGGACAACAGGGAGAACCCGAACCGGCCGGGGCCGGAAAAGAGTGGGGAGAGAATCCCTTATAACCGGAATTCCGGCCCGGTGTCGAAAAGTTTCTGGTACAGAGAACTGAAGAGCGCGATATACTCCGCAGCTCGCGGTGCTGACTGGTACATCGCCCGGTCACCGGACTCGATTGGGGCAAGATACCCGCGTGCCACAAGGAACCGGAGATACTCCTGCCCGGTCTTTGAATTGAGATCGCAGCGGTTGATGATGGCCGTAAAAGATCGTGGGGATTTGCAGTACACGAGGATCTCCCAGTAGATCTCATACACTGTCCGCCTTCCGCTCATTGGTCATCCAGCCCCAGCGTCATTTTTAATGCGCATTCCGATGCTTCGATCTCGGCGATGCGATGGTTCCATGCCGTGGCGAACCTCGTAACATAGTGCGAGGAGAGAAGGCTTGACACTACAATCGCAAGGGTGATTGCCTGCGCGAGGAGCATGACCCGGCTGTCCAGGGTAACGGAAAAACCGGATGTGGTGAGGGAGAATGCCTCAAGGCCGGTCACGATCCCGAGAACAAACACACAGAGTCCGCAGAGCGGGCCGATCAGGATGATCGTGCCAAGTGTCTTTCTGATGTCACGGTAGTAAGCCGCCATCTGCACGATCAGGCAGGTGAGGCGTTCATCCGAGACCGCCGGACTTTCTCGTTCGAGCTGGTCCCTGATGGCTTTTTGGCCCCGGGAGATCCCGAGCGTGATGTGGAACACGCTGACCCCCAGGCCGAAGCAGACCATGGCGATCGCCCCGGCGATAACCCGGAGTTCGGGAGATACGTGGCCCGCCGTGAGCCCGAGGACTGCTGCAATGATGTACAGGATCCCGGCCGCGCTCGCAACTGCGCCGATGATGAGGTTTGCTGACGTGACAAGCGAGAAATGCCGGATCTCTTTTGTGAACTGGCTCTGTGCTGGTTTCATAGTTTACCGGCTTATCTGTATTTTGGCGTTTTGCAAATAAAGAGCATGAAACTTAGTTACGTATCTTCATTATCTCGAGGATCATCAGACCCGAGAGAAGAGAAGAACACATCAGGATTCTTCTCATTTCTCGGGATTGATGGAGTCATGAGACTCCCGGCAGAACCAGAGGTACTTAATTCCCCGGGCGTCTATACTTAAGCAGGTGAACCCATGTCAAAACGGGCAGTCGACATGACCTTCCAGGCGATCTACACGCTGACGGACCTCCGCGTCCTCCTCCGAGAGACCGCTCCCATGCACGAGTTCGATGCGAACCAAAAAGAACAGGCACAACGTCTTCTCGAAAACCTCGAACGCCAGGTTGGCTCCCTGAAGCAGGAGATGCTGAAATGAGGTGCGGGCAGGGCATCGAGGCCCGGCAGGTGGACGAGCTCTTCATCAACATCGACCCGATCCAGGCCGGCGGCCGGCTCACGGCCGATGCCATGAAAGCCGTTGTTGCGTATGGCGACGGGTACTCGGTCTGCGACAACTGCCGGAAGCCCAACCGGCTCGACTATATCAGTAAGCCCCCCATCGCGGAGTTCCACAAGGACGTTGCGAAGTGGCTCAACATGGACGCGGTCCGGACCGTGCCCGGCGCCCGGCGCGGGTTCCAGGCCGTTGCGCACACGTACGTGAAGAAGGGCGACCCGGTGCTTCTCACCTCGCTCTCGCATTACACGGAGTTCCTCGCAGTGGAGGAGTCCGGCGGCGTTGCCCGCGAGATCCCGGCAAACGACCAGAAACTCGTCACGCCCGATGCAGCCGCGGAGAAGATCGAGGCCGTGAAACGCGAGTTCGGCAGGGCGCCCGTCCTTGCCTTCATCGACCATGTCGATTACCAGTTTGGCAATCTGCACGACGTTTTTGGCATCGCGAAGGTCTGCCACCAGTATGATGTCCCGATTGTCTACAAC